>JAIBBN010000007.1 GCA_019694655.1 Leptospirales bacterium | reverse complement strand
TATTGACGACAGGACAACTTGTGTGCGCCAGGGTCCGGAGCAGAATGATGCCCAGCCTCTCTGTGAATTGAGACAGTACACTCACAATGGATGGTCCCGTTATGCGAAATTCTTCGACCAGGCTAATGCTATCGGAGCGGTGCGCAAGCTTGCTGGTCTTTTTGGCAGCGTTTTTTGTCTATCTCTCAGCGCCGGTCATGCCAGTTTCCGATTCAAAGTGGACTGTGTTTGAAACTATTTCGCTCCTTCGTCGAGGCGACCTTGACCTGAATGAATATTCGCCGGCGCTTGAGATTTTCCACTCGCACGGGACTGTTCTCGTCGGCGATCGAGTTTACGACTACTTCCCCAGCGGCATTGTGTTTCTGGGCGCACTGCCTATCTGGATTCTGTCCAGAATCTATGGATACGGATATCTTGAAGCAAATGCATTCGCTGTTGAACTTACCGTTGCATCATTGCTCTGCGCAATGGCCGCTTTACTTTTTTTCAGGGCGGCGCGGCAAAAATACTCATTGTTGATTTCTCTGGGTGCGACATTGATTCTTGCTCTCGATAGCTCTGTGCTGAGTACTGCCAGTCGGGCGCTCTGGCAATCGACCGGGATTGTATTCTTGACCTGCGCTTCACTCGCATTGATCGCCAGGCTCGACCGAACAGAGGGCAACCATTGGCAGTTGGCTGGCCTTGGCGGAATTTTAGCTCTCGCCTTTGTCGTTCGTCCGCTAAGCATAGTTTGGAGCGCACCGACCGCCGCCTACCTGCTGCACCGCTATCGAAATTGGCAGAGCGTTCTACTGCTAGCAATGCCGGCTCTGATGATCGGCATTCTCTTCCTGGCTTTCAATCAGGCGATCTACCACAGATTCTTACCGCCTTATTACAACGCGACGCGGGTCTTTGATCTGAGCGTGCTGGCAGCTGCACTGCCAGGGAATCTTGCTTCGCCGGCGCGCGGAATTTTCATCTGGTCGCCGGTCTTCCTGGGCAGCGGTGTCGGGACTGCATTGGTTCTGGCCAGGCGCGATCAAAAATCCTACTTTCTGCCGGCTAGTCTGGCCATTCTGCTACACCTGCTGCTGATTTCGACCTTTCCGCATTGGTGGGGCGGCCATTCGCTGGGCCCGCGCCTGCAGACAGAAATAGCGCCATTGTATGCCTGGCTGCTCCTTCCGTTTCTGGATTGGGTCTCTGCAAGACGGTCGGCGGTCTACGTTGGATGCTTTGCTCTGCTTGCTGCTATAAGTATTGCCATTCATCTTCGAGCGGCATTTGTAGTCGATGTGAATCTCTGGAATACACGCCCCGACGTGAACGAGCATCCCGAAAGAATCTGGAGCTGGAGGTCCGCTCAATTTCTTGCCGGCAATGACGCCCTGCGTTTTTTGTTTAAACAACAGTGAAGCAAATTGTAGTTGATGCACGGTTCTTCTTTGCATCAGGGATTGGCGTCTATCTCCGCAACATACTGCCAGCCTTGATTCAACGCCGATCGGATTTATCTTTCGCGCTTCTTGTTCAACCCCGGGACCGGGAACGAATAAGGGGGGAACTCCCAGGCGCCGCATTGATTTCTTGTCCGCTGGTCCCTCTTTCCATATCTGAACAGATATTCCTTCCGCGCTACTTGCCAGCGCACTACGACTTACTCTGGATTCCACACTTCAACTTCCCGGCGCTCACACGCGGTCCGCATCTTGTTACGCTTCACGATCTTTCGTTGCGCAGTGCGCACTATCCAGCCTCCACTTTGCAGAGACTCTACGCTCGCATTCTATTTCCTATCATGGCGCGCCGCGCCCGAGCGATCTTGTCTGATTCGGGCGCCACACTGCGCGAGCTTATTCGCTACTACGGCAACCGCGCTAACCTCTACCGATCACATCTTGGCGTGGATGTCCGCCGCTTCGGAAAGAAGTCGCGAATTGGCCGTTCCAGCGGGGGCGGCGAGATCTTATGCATAGGCAGCGTGAAGCCGCACAAGAACATCGGTCGTCTGCTTCAAGCGTATAGCCTGTTGCCTGATAAGAAACGACCTGACCTTGCTATCATCGGCCGCACTTCCGGACTCCGCACCATGGACTCCGCATCGCTGGCAGCGGGTCAATCAATGCCACAGGTGCATTTTCTTGGAGAGCTAGCTGATGCTGAGCTGGTTACGCGCTTGCAACGCGCATCGCTCTTTGTGTTTCCCACTCTATTCGAAGGATTCGGATTCCCGCCGCTCGAAGCAATGGCAGCCGGAGTGCCAGTGGCAGCGTCCAACATTCCCGTGCTTCACGAGATCTGCGGGGACGCGCCCTATTACTTTGATCCCCTTCTTCCTTCGGATATTGCCAACGCGATACAAGCTGCGCTTCGGCCCGGCCGCCAGCGACGCTTGAAGCAAGGTCTCGGTACAAAGCGCATCAGCCAATTCCAATGGTCGCACACCATTGCCGAAACTTCTGCCGTTCTGGACATTGCACTGAATCCAGAATACAGTGTCACTGGGCCATCGCTGAACTTCTACAAGGCTCGGGTCGCACGGTACGCCATCAAGCGGTCCGCGATCCGAAAGCGACCCTCCAGGTTACAACCGCTGGTTAGCATTATTACGGTTACCTTGAATGCACGTACAACGATAGAGCAGACGATTCGATCCGTATGGGCGCAGGACTACCCAAACATTGAATACATTGTCCTGGATGGCGGCTCAAGTGATGGTACCTGGGAATTTTTACAAAAGTTCCGATCACGGTTTTCGACTCTTGTTCAAATTGATGACCTTGGCATCAGCGATGCCTTAAATCAAGGTATTGCCATGGCTCGCGGCGAAATCATCGGGTTGATCCATTCGGATGATTGGTACGAACCTGAAGCGGTAGGATTGTCGGTTGAGGCTTTGCGGCGCCAGTTAGATCGGGGCTTCGTCTGCGCCGCGCAACAATACTGGCGAAATGAGCAACGCGATGCTCTTTTCCCATCGCATCCGGAAAAGATTGGCATCGATATGACAGTCAATCATCCGACATGTTTTGTGCGTCGATCTGTCTATCAAGAAGCCGGACTCTTCAAATTGCATTACAAAGCCGCCATGGACTATGAGTATTTTCTCCGTCTCCGTCGCTTGAACATTCGGGGAATTGCGCTATCCCAGGTCACTGCAAACATGCGCTATGGCGGCACAAGCGATCGAGGGTGGGTGCGCGGCCTCTCGGAAATCCGAATGGCGCAAAGCGAAATCTATCCGGGATCCATTCGCTTCATGCTATTTTTTTTCGCCAAAGCTGTCAAATCTGTCTCTGGTCGCCTCCTGGAAAGTCTCGGATTGCAGCGAACTCTCCGGTTCTACAGGCAGCACATTTCCAGTTTCACGCGAACCTTCTCCAATCCGCCGGACCCAGCCGACAAATCAACGAATTAGACGACTGACGACAAAACCATGTACTCGGAAATGTTCCTGAGAAACTATCGCCGGATGATTTCGATCATTCTTGCATCTGACAGCGCTGCGAGAGATCGCCGTGTCCTCGACTGGGGAGGCGGCAATGGAATACTCAGCGACTTGCTGCATCGCGACGGCTTTAGACATGTAACTCTGTTCGACGTCAAGGCGACTGGCTATGACTTCAAGGCATTATTGCACTCCTATCCATCGCTGAAGCATGTACGCAGAGTCGCGTCCAGTCAGCCTGCCAGGCTTCCTTTTCGCGCAAAAGAATTTGATATTGTCATATCTTCAGGCGTGCTCGAGCACGTCCCGCTTATTCACAGCAGTCTGGATGAGATTTATCGCGTATTGGAATTGTACGGAAGGTTCTTCGTCTTTCATTTCCCGCAGCGAACCTCGTATACAGAAGCGATTGCCCGCCTGCGAGGCGTATCGCCCCATCCGCGTACGTATTCCATGTACAATCTGCGCAAGCTGGCGCTCGATCATGGATTCTATATCGAACGATCCTGGCGATTCAATCTGGCGCCGAAGACCTTGAACTATTTTCCTACGGCGCTGAAAATGCTGTATGAGCCGTTGACAGATTTCATCTACGCGAGTGATAAAGCGCTCAGCAAAGTACCCCTCTTGAATCTACTTTGCAACTCCATTGAACTGCAAGCTTTCAAGGCGCCTTTTCTGGAGAACCGCATTCACTATGCAGCGCGATAAAATGCGACAGCAGCCAGCGATCCGGGTCCTGCACCTGGGCCGTTTTCTGGATTCGGCCAACGGCGGATTGGAGAATTCCGTAATTCGGCTGCTTGATTCTCTGAAGTCTGCGGCAAACGTTGCCAATCTCGTCGCCCACCGCACTTTTAGCCTCAAATACGAGGAGCTTCAGTTCCATGGCTGGAACGTATACCGCGTCCCCTCCTTCGGCAAATTTGGATCACTGGCAATCTCTCCGTGGCTCCCCATCGAACTTCTTCGACTAAACCGTAAGTGGCGTTTTGATATTGTTCACCTGCATCTGCCGGACCCGCTCTCCTGTCTTGCCGCCTTGATTCTTCCTCGAAGAGTTAAACTTGTTGTATCGTGGCATAGCGATATTGTGCGCCAAAAGTTTGCCCGGATTTTGGTGCAGCCTATAGTTAACCGAGTTCTACGGCGGGCCAGCGCCATCGTTGCGGCGACGCCGGCGCATTTTACAGATTCGACGCAACTTGGCGCGGCGCCAACAGAGCGGCGGTATGTCGTTCCCTATGGAATTGACTTTCACCGATTTCAATTGAACCGCGTCGAACAGCGCGCCTTATTAAGCGAACGTCGCCGGAAGGGCCGGAAATTTATGGCTCTGGCGGTCGGGAGACTCGTATATTACAAGGGATTCGATTGCCTGTTGCGTGCACTGGCGCTGGCGCCCGACATTCAATTAACGTTGGCAGGCGATGGGCCGCAGCTTGCGGAGTTGCAACTGCTGGCCCGTCGTCTGGGCGTAGCAAATCGAGTAGATTTTGCGGGACGAGTGAGCGATGATCGACTGCGAATGCTGTACCATCTCTGTGACGTCTATTGCTTATCTTCGATTGAAAAGGCCGAGGCATTTGGCCTGGTCCAGACGGAAGCTATGGCCTGTGCTAAGCCCGTGCTTTGCTTTGATCTTGGCAACGGCGTCAACTGGGTGAACCTCCACGGGAAGACTGGACTTTCGGCCCCGGTGGGAAATATCGAAGCGTTCGCCGCCAATTTGCGCCGTATTCACGCAGATCCCGTATTGGCTGCCAGGCTTGGCGCAGCCGGTCGAAAACGAGTAAGACGGGAGTTCTCTGTAGATGCTATGCGCATCCAAATGCTGGACATCTATCGAGAAATTCTGAGAACATGATCGACCTTCACGCTACCTCGTTGCGTCTTACCAACGGCTCGCTCTCAATCCTCGACCAAACGCGGCTGCCGACTGAGGAGCGCTGGCTCCAGATCGAGTCCGTTGCGGCTATGGTCGACGCAATCCAACGTCTTGCAGTGCGCGGGGCGCCATTGATTGCCATTGCCGCTGCCCTGATGCTGGCCAAACGCGCTCGCGATGGGGCTCAGCCGGCGGAGCTGCGCGCTGATGCAGCGCGCCTCCGGGCCTCGCGACCCACAGCGGTGAACCTGATGCGAATCATGGACCGTCTCGTTGGCGATAGCAGCGATGCGCTGCTCCAGGCGGAGCGACTGCAACACGAGGCGGAAGCAATCTTTCTGGAAGACCAGGCGCTTTGTGAGCGAATGGCCGAGCATGGCGCAAAACTGATTGGCGACGGCCAGTCGTTACTGACGCACTGCGCTACAGGCGGCCTCAGTACTGCCGGCGCCGGCACCGCGCTTGGCGCAATTCTGCGCGCTCACCGTCAGGCGAAGAATATTCATGTGTACGTCGATGAAACGCGACCGTTGTTACAGGGCGCGCGCTTGACTGCGTGGGAACTGACGCGTTCCGGCGTCCCCTGTACGCTCATCGCCGACAACATGGCCGCCAGTCTGATGCGCAATGGACAGGTGGACGCCATCTTCGTTGGCGCCGACCGAATCGCACTCAATGGCGACTTTGCCAATAAGATCGGAACATACGCGCTGGCCGCTCTGGCGAAATACCACGGAATTCCCTTCTATTGTGTGGCGCCCGAGACGACCATCGATCCGGAGCTGGCAAGCGGCGCCGGTATACCCATTGAAGAGCGCGATGCTGACGAACTGCGCGGTTTTGCCAGCGGCCAGACCCGAGTTAACTGGGCGCCGGCTGAGGTCGCGGTCTTCAATCCGGCCTTTGATATTACGCCAGGCAATCTGCTTACGGCGCTGGTCATGGATCGCGGCGTTTTTTCTGCCGAGCAAATTCAGAACGGCGCCCTGGGCGAGCTTTACTCAACGCCAGCATCGAGCGCAACACCCCCCGGATCACTGTGATCGACGCGGCCCATTGCAATCCCGATTGACGCCGCTTTGCGCTGCAGCGACACAGCAGCGAGGCCCCCGTAGCTCAGGTGGATAGAGCGGCGGTTTCCTAAACCGTGCGCACAGGTTCGAGTCCTGTCGGGGGCAGATCGCCCTTTCTCATGCTCAAAGATCGACTGGAAAGAGAAATCGAACGCTTTCGTGAGATCGAGGAAAAGCTCTCCAGCGGCGAACTTTCGACTTCGGAATTGCGTGAGACTTCGCGCCTGCATGCTCAGCTTGGTCCGCGCGTCGCCGAAATGCAGGAGTATTTGCGGCTGAGCAGCGAACTGCAGCAGGCCGAGGCTATGCTGCGCGACTCCACAGACGCCGAAATGCGCGAAATGGCGCGCGAGGAAGTGGCATCGCTGCAAACGGAGCTGGAAGGTCGCAAGAAGCGCATCGAGCGACTGCTGATTCCGCCCGATCCGCGCCAGGGTCGCAGCCTGATTCTGGAAATCCGCGCCGGAACCGGCGGCGACGAAGCTGCGCTCTTTGCCAGCGACCTGACGCGCATGTACCTGCGTTTTGCCGAACGACGCGGCCTGCCGGCGGAAATGATTTCGCTGAGCGAATCGGATCTGGGCGGCTACAAAGAAGCAGTGTTCAGCATTGCCGGCGCCGAAGCCTACGATCTCTTGCACCAGGAGGGCGGGGCTCATCGCGTCCAGCGCATTCCTGTCACCGAAAGCGGCGGACGCATTCACACCAGCGCAGTGACTGTAGCAGTGATGCCCGAGGTAGAGCAGGAAGAAGTTACAATCAATGACAAGGACCTGATCATCGATACGATTCGCGCCAGCGGCGCCGGCGGTCAGCATGTGAACAAGACGGAGTCAGCGGTGCGCGTGCGACATGTTCCCAGCGGCATTATGGTCTACTGTCAGGATGAGCGCTCACAGCATAAGAATATGGCGCGGGCCATGCGCATTCTGCGGGCGCGGCTGGCCGAAAAGCAGGAGAGTGAGCGCCATGCAGCGGAGGCAGCGCTCAAAAAGGAGCAGGTTAAAAGCGGCGATCGCTCCGAACGAATTCGAACCTACAACTTTCCACAGGGTCGGGTCACAGACCATCGCATTGGCTTTACGGCCTACAATCTTAGCGCGTTCCTGGACGGCGAGATGGATGAGCTGCTGGAAGCTCTACTGGAAGCGGAACGCGAGCAGAAACTCAAATTGCTGGCAATCTGAACATCCAGTCCGCAGCAGCGCCTGGCTCAGAGCGAGCCGGCGGCGGCTGAAAGCCGATTGCAATTTTCGCAGACCTGCGGCGGAAGCAGGCCCACGCGCATCAACTGGTAGAAAGCAAAGCAGCCGGCGCAGAAGCCAAGAGCGCTTTCCAGAAAGGCAAAGAAGGCCAGCGTCCCAACTGAAATCTGAAAGGGCAGCGTCATCCCCAGCAGCAGGAAGGCAAGCGCCGCGGCGCTAAAACAAAGACCGATGAATTGTGCAAATCGCTTGGGCGGTCCTGGAACGGGTCGATCGCCCAGGCGCAGCAACGGAACCAGGACATGAATCGAAAGCCGGGCAAAAAGGTCGATGCGCGGTCCGTAGAGCACGCGCGCCAGAAAGCCATAGAGCAAAAAAAGTACGGCGATCAGGTTCTGGCTCCACAGCGCAAATAGCGCCAGCGCAACCACTAACGCCGCCACGGCGCGGGCCGCCCGATCGTTTACAAGCTCCGGAAAGCTGCCAATCTTCATCCTTTTGCTCCCGCCATTGGACCCCAGCATTCCCATCAGGTTGCAGGTGATTCTGTCAGGATAACAATTGATTGGGCTTCGGCAAGCCTGATTCAGGAGCGCAAGCGTAAGCGCATCGGCAAGCCGCCCTGCGGTCGCAGTGTAACCGCCGCCTCGGGCTTCACACGCTGGCTGCCGCGCTCGAACTGCACGGCCTTGCAGATCATCGATAGCAGCAGCGTCGCCTCCAGCATGGCAAAGCCAGAGCCAATGCACATGCGCTGCCCTCCGCCAAAAGGAAAGTAGGCCATGCGCGGCAGCCGTCGCTCCAGGCCATCGAGCCAGCGCTCCGGCCTGAACTCATCGGCCGCCTCAAATAGTTTTGGATTGCGATGCATCGAGTACTGGCACATCGCCGCCTGCTCTCCGCGCCGAATGGTCACTCCGCCAATTTGCACATCCTCCACTGCCTCCCTGCCAATCAGCCAGGCCGGCGGATAGAGTCGCATCGCTTCGCGTATCACCGCTCCACAGAAATTCAGCGCGGCGCAATCGTTTGCCGAAGGCCGGCGCTCGCCAAAAACCTGCCGGGCTTCATCGGCTATCCTTTGCTGCAGTTCAGGTCGATCGCCTAAAAGCCAGGCCGCCCAGCTCAAGGCATTGGCGGTGGTTTCATGGCCGGCCAGAATCAGAGTAACCGCCTCGTCGCGAATCTGTTCGACGCTCATCGGCTGATTTTCTTCGTCGCGCGCCGCCAGCAAGTCGGCAATCAGACCGGGCGCTGAAGAACTTTTCTGAACGAGCGCGGCGACAATCCGATAGAGCAATTTCTTCGCCTTCCAGTAGCGGACATTGGTTGGACTGGGGAACCAGTTGCCGGCAATCGCACCGCTGATTGTAAACTGCTTTGCCTGCTGTTCCATCAGGCGATCGAGCGCCCAGGCAATGGCAGCGCTTTCTTGATCCATGCGCTGTCCAAAAAGCGAACGCGCCACAATCTCCAGGGTCAGCGCCATCATGTCATGATGCCAATCGCGCAGCAAAACTCCTCCGGAAGCAGTCGCCAGATCCGCCTTCCACGCCTGGATCCGGCGCGCAGTTTCTTCGGTCATGATTTGCGCATAGGAATCAACGCGCTCGCGATGAAAAGCCGGCTGAATCAGTCGTCGCTGGCGGCGCCAGAGCTCGCCTTCGCTGGTCAAGAGCCCCTGCCCCAGCAGATTGCTCAACCGGCGCGTAAAGAAGTCCTTTCGAAAACTGCGTGCACGAGTGGTCAGCACCTCATCGACCAGCGCCGGTTCGTTGATTAAATAGGTAACCTTGCGCAGTCCATGCATGCGCACAATCGGCGCGCGATCGCGCATCTCGCTCAGAAACTCCAGCGGCGCGCTGGCAAAGCGCAGCATCACGCCAACCACTGGCTTGCCGCGGGGAATATATAACTGGCCGCTTTCTACGGCTGCGGCATTGCTTTGCATAGCGTAGAACGACTCAAGCGCTTGCAAACGGTCAAGCCTTCGCCGGCCAGTTGCGGCGCCATTGATCGGCAATCAAGCGATGGAAAGATCCATCAGCCCGGAGTCAATTACGCCGTCCGAACTCTGCAAACGCGCTTCGATTCTATCGCCCGCTTTCAGATAAGCCGGCAGCCGCAATTGACCGCGTACAAATACTTGCATCTGCTTTTCTTCGGAAAAGAGCAGTCCGGCAACCTTGCGCAGTGCAGCGGACGGCGCCTTCAACGCTACACCCGCCGGCGTGCCGGTCAGCAGTACATCGCCGGCATGCAGATCCATCAGCGCCGACAGCTCCATCAGCGTTTCCTCCGGCTTGAAGAGCATCTGGGCGACGGCGCCGCGCTGACGCTCTTGCCCGTTGACCGAAAGCCAGAATTCGCATTGGTACAGCGAATTGACCTCGCCATCATCCAGCAGAGTGACCCACGGACCCAGCGGGCAGAAGCCGCGGAAGCTCTTGCCCTTGAACCACTGAACTTGTGGGACTTGAATGTCGCGCGCTGAAATGTCGTTGGCCAGTGTAACCCCGGCAACATAGTCGAGCAGGTTCTCTCTGGTAATTCTGGCCGCGGCGCTTACATCGCGTCGCAAGATCAAAGCCAGCTCCGCTTCGTAGTCCAGCAGTTGAACCCCGGTTGGCGTCCGCACCTCGCCCTGCGCCGGCGCCAGCGATGAGCTGGCCTTGACAAACAGGGTGTTGAAGCTCTTGCGCACGTTTCCGCCGGCTTCCTCAATATGCGCCGCATAGTTCTCTCCCTGACACAGCACGGCCGAGGGATAGGACAGCGGCGAGAGCGGCCGAACTTCAGCCAGTTGCAGCGTCTCACCGGTAGCCGCCGGCCGACGGGACGCCGGTCCAAGGAAGTCATGAATGGACTGCGCCGAAGTCAACAGCAGCCGCTCGCCTTCCACATAGGCCCAGCCCTTGCTTTGGCCGGCCTGGAAATGCATCACTCGTGCGCTCATTGCGCCTCCGTTGCCTGGATCGAAAACTTGCGCAGCACCTGCGCGCCTACATGGGTGGCCAGCAACATCACCGTTTCATAGGGATTCACGTGGGAAGAAGTTGGGAAAAGCGAAGCATCGCTGACAAAGACCGTGTCACAGCCATGCAGGCGCCCGTCTACATCGGTTACTGCGATTGATGGATCTTTGCCCATGCGCGCGCCGCCCTGGGGATGAGCGCTGGACAGAGGCTGACGCACCGGCTGAAAGGAATCGCGACTTACCAGGCTCCCCAGTGAAGCTACGTCGCCTGGATCAAGCAGCGCTTTGGAACTGGCTGGAATTGACGCACGGCTGCAGCCCGCGGCGAAGAGGATGCGCGCCGCGTTTCGGAGGGCGGCCAGCATCGAATCGCGCGCCGAATCGCTCAAGCGATAGTCGACAACCGTCTCGCCGCGGCCATCAATGCCAACACGGTTCTCCGGCACGGCATCGTCGTGCACCAGAATCAAAATCGACATCATCTTCCGGTAATCCTTCATCAGCTCTTCCAGCTGCACGCCGCTGATTGGCTGATTCTTGGCCGTTACGCCCGGATAGTAGAACGAAGTCTCCAGATAGTATCCGTCGCTCTCCGAAAAGGCGTCTACATACCAGAGCTTGGGAAAGCCGCGGTAGTTCTTCACCTGTTGCGAAACTACGCCGTTGACATTGTAAGCCGGATGCACGGTGAGAAAGCGGCCAATATTTTGCGGATCTATTCCAAGCTTCTTCCTGGAACGCAGCAGCAGCGGCGGCGTATTCAGCGCGCCGCCCGCCAGAACGATGCAATCCGCCTCGACCTCGTAGTTTCCCTCGGCCTCGACATTTGGCTCGGTTCCGCGCGGAGCAGGCCGCACCGAAAAGCTCACCCGTCGCGGCCCGATTTGCTGGACCCACGCATTATAGACCAGATCGACGCCGCGGCTGCGAGCCTCTGGAATCTGCACCTCAAGCGTACCCTGCTTGGCGCCGGCCGTACAACCCAGATTGCAGAAGCCCTGTCCCTGACAGCCGCGGGTATTGATGCGCAGCGGCTTGACCGGAATGTTCAGCTTCTGGCAGCCCTCTCGAAATAGACGGTTGTTGTCGTTTTCTTCCTCCGGCGATAGTTGATGCACATTAATCTTTTGTTCAATGCGATCAAGCGTGCCGGAGACAAAGCTATCGGACAGAAAGCCCAGACCGTAACGGGAACGCCATTCTTCTATGACGCTTTCCGGCGGACGAAAGGAGACTCCGGTGTAAACAGCGGTGCTGCCGCCCACGGCGCTGGCGGCGGCAATGCTCATCTGCATATCGCTGGTAAAGACGGCGCCTTTGCGCAAAAAGATGCGCGACATATCCAGTTCGCGCTGTGTAAAACGATGCTTGGGCCAGTAGGGTCCGCCCTCCAGCAAGAGCACGCTCAGCCCCTGATTCACATAGCGGCTCAGCAGTTCGGCCACCACGCCGCCGCCGGCGCCGCTGCCAACGATCACAACATTGTATCCCTTTTTCATGGCCGCTCTCCTCGCGCCAGCGGTCCCTCGTAATTGATCTGGCGCCAGGCGTGGGGCGTACTGTAGTAACTGAGCAGGACCAGCGAACGAACGCCGGTTAAACCAGCTTGAATTTTTGAGCCGCCGCGCCGCCCAACTTGTTCGAGAAAACGCTGACGACGTTCAGGCGCCAGACGATGCAAAGGACGCCAGCAGAATAGCAGCGAAAGAAAATTGAGCGCTCGAAAAAAGAGCCCAAGCTGGGCGCGCGAACGCGAATCCAGCTCGGCAAAAAACGCATCAAAGATCTCAGTAAACTGTCCGAGAACGCCAGGCTCTTCCAGCGAAGGACAGATCAGTTTTGCGATGGCCGCCTGGGTCTTGCTCATGACGCCTCCTTCGCTGGCATGCGATTATGCTAGCACAGGCGCCAGGCATCTGCATTAACCAGGGTTAAGGCGAGCCCATTTTTGCGCCGCCGGCCTGGCGACGCTCGCTTTTCCTTGCCAGCCTGGCGCAGATGCTTGCCTCATTCTGACTGGATGTTTGCGCGTCTCAATCTTGCCCTTCTTGCCTCTCTGGTTCTGACGCTGCTTGCAGGCTGCAGCGAGGTCATTTCGCAGAACGCAACGCCTGCGGTACTCCGGCCGCTTGCCGCGCCCGGGCGCCTGCAGCAGCCGGTTGGATTTGCATTCCTGGGCGCCTATCCGCAGCGATTCTATGTGATCGAACAAGCCGGGCGCATCCGCGCCTGGAACGCCGGCCAGGCGCCGTGGACGGCGCTGGACATTCGAAGCCGTGTGCAGTCCGGCGGCGAGCTTGGACTCCTGGGCATGGCCTTCTCGCCGCACTTTGCCCACGATCGCCGCGTCTTTCTCTCCTATACGCGACCCGGCCGGCGACCGATTAGCACGCTCAGCGTCTGGCGCATGGACGCTTCAGCGCGCCAGATCGATCCCAACAGCGAGAGGCTTATCCTGCAGGTCGCACAGCCCTTCAACAACCACAACGGCGGACAGATTGCTTTTGGCCCCGATGGCATGCTCTACATGGCGCTGGGCGATGGCGGCAGCGGCGGCGATCCCCTGGGCAACGGGCAAAACATTGAAACGCTCTTTGGCGCCATCCTTCGTCTCGATGTAGAATCTGCGCCGCCCTATCGCATTCCGCCCGACAATCCGCTGGTCGGCAAGGCCGGCCGCGACGAGCTCTATGCCTGGGGTCTGCGCAATCCATGGCGTTTCAGTTTTGATCGCCAGAGCGGCGAGTTGTGGGCGGCCGACGTCGGCCAGGATCGCTTTGAGGAGATCGACCTGATCCGCAGCGGCGGAAACTACGGCTGGAATCTTCGCGAAGGCAGGCACTGCTACGGAGCTGAAAGCTGCAGCAGCGCAAACTTGATCGATCCGGTCTTTGAGTATGCCCACGGCCCGCATTGCTCGGTCACCGGAGCTTATGTCTACCGTGGGTCCAGGCTGCCCGCCTTATACGGTCGCTATATCTTCGCCGACTTTTGCTCCGGACAATTCTGGTCCATCGATCGCAACGGACTGGGCGGGCCGCTCTTACAAAGCGAGCTGCGGCCCTCGGCCTTTGGCGAGGCCCCGGATGGCGAACTCTATGTAGCCGACTACCGTGGCGGAATCTATGCGCTGCAGCCGGCCCCTTGATTTCGCTGAGGCAATCCTTCTTCCATTAGCGACCTGAGCCGGCAGAAATTCGACTGGCTCTGCGTCCAATGGATCATAAGCCGTGACCGATACTGCAAGCATAGCAAACGCCAAAATGACGCCGCGCGAACTGGACAAAATCGCCAAGGTTCCGGCGGAAACGGCCGAGGACCTGATCAAGGTTATTCGCCTGCTGGCCATGACTGGCAAGCGACTGTTCCTGAACCATCTATTCACACCGCTGGACTTCAAGGGATGGAAACGGCGGCCCGGATCGGAAACCGTCCGACGCCTGATGGAGCACATCGATCGCGCTCTGTCACAACCAGGATCGATTCACACTGCCGGCCCGCTGGCCCGTCGCATGATTTCAGCGGCCTTGAATGACTCGCTCTCCGCACTTGGCGACGCCTCCATCTTCTTTTTGGATCGAATGCAGCGTTCGTCGCGCGTCGCCGCTTCGCCCGACGCCATTGACTTTGTGCAGACCGTTTACCCGCCGCTCATCGAGTTTCGCGATATGCACCAGCTGCAAAGCGAACAGTTATTCGCAGAAGGTCTTCAGGCGCTCAGCCAGGAAGATTTGCGCGAAGCATTTCGGCCCATCCAGCTCGGTCGCCATACGGAGCTGGTGGAAGTACAGCGCCAGGCTATTAATCTCTTTCATCGAATCAAGCTGGCAGCGCAGAAGGATGATTTTGAACGCTGCATCAAATTGATCAGTCACTATTTGATCAACTACGGCGACCAGGAAAACAACAATCGCGACGAAGTTGAGCGATTGATAAGCGCCTTATCGCAACGAGCGGAGGGCTTTCGTTCCAGCCTGGAGGAGCGCATTGCCATCAACCTGTTCTACGAGATCCAGAATAGCATTGCCGCCAATGATCTGCGCCGCACAATTCGAGCGATTCGAAAATATGCGCATATCTTCCAGGGAGAGCCAGGCATACGCTACTTTCATGAGATTGACAAACTGGAACAGCGGCTCTATGCATTGATTACAGAAAAGGACCTGTGGAAAGAGCTGAAGGCCGAGCGCAAGTAAGCGGGCCGGGAGAGCGGCAAGATGGCGGAATACGACTTAAATATTCAGGAGAGCGCCCAGGGCGCTGCGGTTGTTCTAAGAGTAGCTGGCAAGCTGGACGCCAGAACAGCGCCGCGACTGGGGGACATGCTGAAGACCATGATCGCCGGCGGACGAATCAAGATTGTATGCGACTTACAAGGAGTAAGCTACATCGCCTCCGCCGGCGTTGGGACGCTGAAGGCGGCTTTGATCGACGCTAAGAAGGCCGGCGGCGACTTGCGTCTGGCAGCGTTGCAGGCGCCGGTCAAAGACGTACTCGACGTGCTTGGCTTCACCCGGCTCTTTTCCATTCACAGCGACGCCGCCGCGGCGGCCAAGGGCTTGTAGTGAAGCAGCTTCAGGTCCGCTGCGACCTGAGCGAATTGGAGCGCGTACGCGAGGCAGCGCAAAGCTTTCTTGGCGGCCTCTTTGACGCCATCGATCAAAATCGCATCGTGCTTTCTGTGGATGAAGCTCTGGCCAACGTGATCGAGCATGGCAACTGCGCCGATGACCGGGCTCTGATTGATATCGAGATGGAACGCCAGGCGGATCGCGTCGTCTTCCGTATTCTCGACCGCGCTGCGCTCTTTGATCCAACAAGGACGCCGCGACCGGATCTGGAAACCATTGCCCAACGAGAACAGGAAGGCGGCCTCGGAGTTTTTCTGTATACGACGCTGATGGATGCTCAGCACCAAGCTCGTCCCGGAGGCGGCAACGTTTTGACCTTGAGCAAGCGAGTCCCAGCCCGATGAACGGCGCATGGAAGCAGCGGCTGCGTCCTGGAATTCGTGGCAAGCTATCGCTGTTCATTGCGCTGATGCTTGGCGGACTCATTGCCGCTTTTCTGGCTGCTGCCGTGCGCCAGCAAAATGACGCGCTGGCCGCAAAGGCGCAGCAAGAAGTCGCGCGCTACTTGACGCCGGTCGAATTGCTGACGCTCGAGGTCGACCATGTTGCGGCAATGATGACCGCACTGGAGCGGCTGCGCCGATCGGCGGAACAAGCGAAAACTCGCGGTACGGAAAGCGCCTTTTTTTCTGCGGCTGCCGTCAAGGAAGCGGAGGAGCGCATCCGCGATTTGATTCGTCCTTCTCCATCCAGCGATCCGGTAGATGAGCGACGGTTTTCCTATCTGCAGGGATTGGCCCGCCGCGTGATGGACGCATCGCCGGAAAAGACGGGCTATGCGCTGCCGCGAAAACTATTTGAAGAAGAATTGCGTGCATCCTTCGAGTACAACAGTCGAATTGCCGTCGCCTTTCGCGGCCTGGACCTGCGCCGCTACCGCGCCGAATCGATTGACCTCTACCGCTGGCCGCGTTTCGATACTGCGCAGTTGCTGAGCGAGCGACAGCGACGCAGTGCGCCAATCGACAACTTTCTCTGGGGGCGCAGTGATGAATTGCGGGTCTCGCTGGACGCTCTCTATCGCCCCTATATTCAATCGCGTCGGCCGCAACTGCAAGCGGCGCCTGCCGATCTAACCATTGACGGCGGCAGCTATTTGCTTGTTTCGCGCACCTTCTTTCGGCATCCAGAACTCTCACGTCGTGCAGAGCTCTGCTTGCGGAATCTCCCGCACAGCGCCATCTGGCGACGGTATGTCGAACGTGAGAAGACCATTAATGCGCAGCTGAAGCTGGCCGGACTCCAATGGCAGGCGCGCACTGCAACGTTGCTATCGGAAAATAGCGATCGACCGCCGGCTATGGACAGCGAATGGCGATCGCTGCGCGACGCCTACCAGCAGCTACGAACGCAACGCGACGAGCAGTTCAATGCCGCCGCAAAAAGCTACTTGCAACGAGAGGATGCCAACTTTGCAAGCGCGGCGCCGGATGAACAGCCGGAAGAACTTCCAGCGGCGGCAACTATTGTGGATGCGCTTCGCTATTTGCGCGCCGCAAGATTGGAGCGCGATATAGGATTTCACTGGAACGCCGATATCGAGACCTACGATGATTACCTGCGCGGTTCGCGGGCGCGCAGCATCGGCGCCAGACGACTGCAACTGGTTCTGGACTGGGTGCTGGCCGGGCGCTCCCCTCTTAACGCTCCGGGATACTCCGGCCTGCAAACGCTTACGCGCCAACAAGCGGAGGCGCGGCTCATTGCAATTGACACTCAGGCGCTGGATGATCTTGCGTTGGACTCGCTGTACCAGGAGACTGCCGGATTCACCCGAATCCTGGCCGACCGCCGCGCCTACCAACAAGAACTGGGACGAGAGCGTTCGCGTTTCGTTGATACGGCGCTTTCTATTGCGCTACGGTTTCTCTTCCTGACCTTTCTGCTCTCCCATTTCTTTGTCGGCGCGGTCCGTGGGATCATTCGCGGCGCTGCGCGTGTTGGCCGCGGCGACCTCAGCGTTCGCTTTCAATACCGCAGCGCAGACGAGCTCGGTCAACTGGCAGATTCGCTGAACTCGATGGTTCAGGGATTGAAAGAACGCGAGGAGCTGCGCGGCGAGCTTTCCGCCGCCGAGGAGATCCAGAAGCGCCTGATTCCGGAGTCGCCTCCCCAGGGTTTTGAAAGCGATCTTTCCTTTGGTTCCTACTATAAATCGATGATCGGCGTTGGCGGAGACTACTTCGACTTCATCGTCGCCGGAAAGCGTGAATTCGTTTTTTGCGTGGCCGACGTATCCAGTCACGGCGTGGGCCCCGCCATTGTGATGACCATGCTGCGCGCGCAGCTCCATTCCATCGTGCGCCGCGGGGAGCGCGACCTCCTGCAGATTCTCCAGGAACTCAACCGTCGCGCCTACGCCGATACGCCTGAGAACATTTTCATTACGATGTGCCTGGGTCGCTACCGGGCGGACTCCGGCGACATTGAGTATGTCTCCTGCGGCCATCTGCCGCCGCTGCTCTTGCATTACAAGGATGGGTCGGTCGAAAGACTGAAGGCTGGCGGAATCCCGGTTGGGGCGCTGGACAATGAGCTCTTTGCGGACATGGTCCAGCTGAGCGCGACCCGGCTTTCACCTGGCGATTTGTTCTTTCTCTACACCGACGGCTTAACCGAGGCGATGAACGCGAATGACGAACTCTATGGCGAGCCTCGTTTGCTCACCGTCCTGGGCGCCTCCTCCCGGAAAAAGCCGGCCGTTCTGGTGCAGTTGATCGCGGAGGATATCGAAGCCTTCAGCGGCAAGAGTCTCAGTGGAAAGGGACCTTCCGGCCTGAACGATGACGTTGCCATGATCGCCTTCCGAAGGCTTCGTTAGTTTTTGGCGAGATCGTGAGTTCTTCGTAAGGCTTCGGTCAAAGCTAGTGGAAAGTATGCTGCCGATTCTTGCCGCGGCGTCGAATATGGCAAGGACTGCCAGCGATGGACCACTCCCACGGACCGTACCAATGGCGACTGCCGGGTCGAAGCGAAGGCGGAGGCGCGGGCAGCCACTCCTTATCAAAGGAGCAGCCGCTTCGTCTCTGGTCCTTGCATGAAGAATTGAATCGACCCTTTGCTGCAAATGGCGTCCGTCGGGTGTTGATTGCCATCGCCCCAGGTCTTCCCATTCAGCTTCCCTTTGCGGCCTCCAGCGTACTTGGATTATTACACGCCCTGCTGCAAGGTCCTCCCTTTGCCCTGGCGCCTTCTCCTCTGGAACTGCTGGTGACGCCGGCCAATCAGGGAAGCAGAGAGATTGCTCGCTTCCTGTTGCGCAGCCGATTGAGCTCAGACGAAAGCGAAGAGCTGCAAATTTCGGCGGAGGCATCGCGTCAACTGTCCCAGCTGGACTCGACGCTGTCGCGAGGCAAAGGTCCCGGCTACAGCGTCTTTTTTGATCTGGAGCGCGCCGACGACGCCCAGCTGGACGTTTGAAGCAATCCTGCCGCCTGGACAGAGTTGACGCCAGAGGGCTGAGGTCCGGCCATGATCGACATGGCCATACAGCTTGATAGCATCGCCTACTTCCGCGGCGAGTTTCGCCGGCTGTCGGAGTGCAATATCAATGTGGCAACCCATGCGCTTCAATATGGCACGATGGTTTTCGGCGGTATTCGCGGATATTACAACGGACGACAACAGCAACTCTATCTGTTTCGACTTTCCGATCACTACCGTCGCTTGACTCGCAGTGCGCGCATTATGCAAATGCGCCCTCCGCTTGACCAACAACAAATGGTTGACGCCACCCTGGAACTCAGCAGACAGAATAACTTCCGTTCCAACACCTACTTTCGACCCTTTCTCTATAAGAATGCGCTGCAGCTCTCGCCTCGTCTGCACGATGTCAGCGACGAATTTTGCATCTACACCATCCCGCTGGATGACTATCTCGACACGACGGGCGGCCTGCGCGCCGCAGTTTCCAGCTGGCGTCGGATCGACGACAATATCATTCCGACTCGCTCCAAGTCCGGCGGCGGCTATATCAACTCTGCGCTGGCAAAATCGGAAGCAATCCAGAATGGCTTTGATGAGGCGATATTTCTTGATTCGCGCGGCTTTGTCAGCGAGGGCAGCGCCGAAAACATTTTTGTTGTCCGCGACAACGTCTTGATTACGCCTCCGCTCAGTGCAGCGATTCTCGAGGGTATCACCCGGCGCAGCATTCTGGAAATGGCCAGCGATCTGGGCATCGCAACCATGGAGCGCGACATCGCTCGCTCCGAGTTGTACATTGCAGATGAGGCCTTCTTCTGTGGCACCGGCGCACAGGTCGCCTGGATCAGCGAAATCGACCGTCGCCCGATTGGCGATGGCGCGATCGGGCCGATCTCCCGGCAAATCCGCGACCTTTTTCAGGCCGCTGTGCTCGGCGAAGAAGAACGATATAGCCGCTGGCTGACGCCAGTGTATTGAGCGAATATGGTTGGCGATCAATCTGGAGCAGACCGGCAGCTTCGCCGCGATCTGGGCCTGGCTGAAACGCTTTCCATCGTCGTCGGACGTATTATCGGGTCCGGCATTTTTCGCACGCCCGGCGTGATGATGGCCGCAGTGAGTCTCGCAGCGGTTACTCAGGGCGGCATTCAAATCGATGGCCAGAGGCTGAGCGTTGGTTTCTTCCTGCTCGCCTGGGCGCTCGGCGGCGCTGCCACAATTCTTGGCGCACTTTGCTACGCCGAGCTGGTAGCGCTTCTGCCGCGATCCGGCGGGCCCTACGCCTACTTGCGGGCAGCTTATCCCGAATTCTGGACGTTCCTGCGCGGCTGGGCCATGTTTTTTGTCTCCGAAACGGCAGCCATTGTCGCTGTTGCCATTTTTTTTGGAGAAACTCTTGTCGAGTTGTTACACAACGCGGGGCTCGTGCTGCCTGATGCAGCTGAGCCCCTGGCGGCGCTGGCGCTTATCTGGCTGATGAGTGCAGCGAATTGCTTTGGCGTATTGCTGTCAGGTCGAACGCAGAATATCATAAGTTCCCTTAAACTGATTGCGTTGGCGGCTATTGTCGTGGTCTGCTTTGGCGCGCCAGGCAGAGGCGCAGCTGCCTTTTTACCCTTCTGGCCCGAGTCGCTCGATTGGCGAACGATGCTTGGCGTAGCAGCTGCATTGCGCTACGGTTTCTTTGCCTATTCAGGCTGGGAGGGCGCAACCTATGTCGCCGAGGAGGTGCGCAATCCTTCCCGCAATCTGCCGCTTTCGCTGCTATTCGGCATCGGCGGCGTCATGTTGATTTACTTTGCAGTGAATGTTGGCTATCTTTATCAGCTGGGCGCGATCCAGATGATTCATGTGCAAAAAGGCGTAGCTACGGCGGCAATGCAGCAAGCGGTCGGCGTCGCGGGCGCCGCTCTCATTGGCGCGGCGATTTTGCTCAGCGCCGGAGGCAATGTAAGTACTCAAGTCCTGGTAAAGGCGCGCACCTGGTACGCCATGGCCAGAGACGGACTGCTTTTTCAGCGCATGTCTCGACTGCATCCACGTTACGGGTCGCCCAATCAAGCGATCCTCTTGCAGGCGCTGTGGGCTACGCTGCTCCTGCTATTTGCATCATATGGCGGAAGGTACCTCGGCGCAGGGCGTTCCTATGATCGAGTCATCGACTTTTTCAGTTTTACCTCGACCATCTTCAATATTTCGACCTTCGCCGCAGTTTGGGTACTGCGACACAAACTGTCATCCGTGGCGCGGCCTTTCCGCACGCCGTGGCTGCCGCTAACCCTGGGCTTGACTCTTGCAATTCAGGTCTGGTTTGCCGCGCTAACTCTCTACGACCGGCCGTGGGATTCGCTGCTGGGCGTCGCCCTGACGGCCAGCGGCTTAGCTTACTATCGTCTGGTAGTGATCAAACGTAGAGCAAGAGCCGGCACGGCTGCAGCAGGTTGATCTGCTGCAGCGGGCTTTGCTTAGATTGCCGCCGGAATGTAGGGCAGGCGGCGCGTTTGCGTGTAGAGCGCCCAGGCGCCAAAGAATAGTCCATTGAAACATAGATCGCCAAGAATGGATCCGCCGAGAAAGCTCATCGAAGTGTCCTGGCCATAGAACGGAATGGCCATTAGATAGCACTGGACCAGTCCTTCAAAGTTCACCGGGTACATCCCGCTGAACAGCCATACGGCAAAATTGGACAGAATGAAAAACAGCAGGCTGCCGCCAAGGGAGTAGAGCGCGATGCGTCCCATCTGCGCAAAGGAACGAAATAGCGGCGCCGCCTCCGAAAGCCTTTGAATAAGGCGGCCCTCGTGCTGCAGTCGATAACCATAGAATGCAGGCAATACGATGGCCGCATTGACCACGAGCATCTGATCAAACTCGTAGCCGCCAATTACAAGGTTGCTCAAGATCATTGCCGCCATCGGCACAAGCCATGCAAAGGCCCGCGCGGAAGCAAAATAGAAGCCCGAAAAAAGAGCGACTGCGCCTACAGCCTGGAAGTTGCTTGGACGAATGCCATCGGGCAGCAGTCTGTATCCCGCAGCTACGATGATCAAAACCGCCGCCACCAGGATGCTTTGCAGTCGTTCACTTCTCATTTTTCCAGTGCAAGCCTCAATGGAGGACCGTCAAGTCTGAATTCGGCATCGATCTGGCCAGGCGTTGACCGCACGGACAGCCCCGGCAAAGTGTCCTGTGCCATCAAACACCGCTGAACTTGCCTCCCGGGCTCGGGCCTGGCATCCGCTACTTGCGCTGCCATTGGTGATTGGCGCCGCCTTCATGGCACAGGCGGTTCCGACCCTGCCTATGGCGCTGTTGGGCTTGCTTCCGGCCTGGATTTCGGTCGCAGCCTGCATCAGCTCCTTGCTGAGCATCGCTGCGGCCTGTGCAGCCGTCGCTCCGCGAGCAGGCGTCGCCGCCGCCGACTGGATCGACTACTTTGCGCTGCGCCGTCCCGCCTGGCGATCGATCTTACTCTGGAGCCTATTGCTCTTCGCTTTCAACTTTCTCGCCGGATGGATTTTTGAATTGTTCCATCTGCCCGTGACGCCCGACGCCGTATTTGAAATAGTCAATAGCGCCGCCAGCCTGCCGCTGCTCTATATCGCCGTTTGTATTGCTGCGCCAATTTCGGAAGAAGTTCTCTTCCGGGGTCTCTTACTGTTCAGTTTTGAAGGCCGTCGACGCCGGCAGGCGGCAGGGGTCGTTATCAGCGGGGCTCTGTTTGCATCCCTGCATTTACAGTATGAGTGGTACTATCTGATCGTATTGTTCATCGTCGGGCTGTTGTTGGGCGCAGCAAGAATGCAAAGTCGTTCCATCTGGACCTCGGTAGCGATGCATGCACTGAACAATGCCTGGGCAATGTTCAGCGTTACAGGCCTCGGCGCCGGTCCCTAAGAATGCTTGATAGCACCATAGTATCCAACGATTGCATTTGACCAGAGTTCCATCGCGCTTTTTTCCTCGCAGCAGTCAGGATCTTCAGCAATCTGCCTGGACCAAACGCCGCGCGGGGCCCAGATGCGCACATCGCTGTTTGTAAAGACGCTCAGATTTGGCCGACCAAGCGCCGCCGCAAGATGAAGCACGCCGCTATCAGCTCCGGTGCAAAGCGCAGCGCCGCACAGCAATAGAGCCAGCTGCTCAAGATCGCCGGAAAATACAGGACCGGGGAGTTCCTCGGCCGCAGACTCCGCCCTCAGCAGACGCAGCGCCTCATCGTCTGCCGGGCCGGACGAAAAGACACAACGACCTCCGAGCTGACGCCAGAGCCGAGCTCCGGACAACAGCCATTGTGCCGGCAATCGTCGGTCGCGGCTTCCGGCCCCAACAGCGAATACTGCCAGCGGCGGCAAATCAGAATCGACCCCTGCGGTCTTGACGCCATTCCCGTTCTGAATTCGTAAAACAAAGGTCTCACAAAGCTGCAGAGCGTCTTGAATATCTGTTTCTTTGGAAATCTTGAATCTCTGCAAGGCCTCGCAAACAAATCTGGCGTACTGGCAATCGACGCGCTGCGACCTGGCATTTCTACCCGGATCAAATGGCGCCGGGCGTCCTGCAATCAGCGCAGCCTCTACTCTGCTTGCGCACAACTGGGCTTCGACCGCAGCATCAACTGCGAAAACAAGGGCGTAGCGATATTCGGATAGACGCGGTTCGAATTGTGGCGGCGAAACGAACAACGAAGCCCACTGCGCCGATTCACTTGCTATCAGCTGCGTATTCGGCTCGCAGCGACGGAGCAGCGGAATCAGGGCAGCGGGCGCGGCCAGCGCCAATCCCGCCCCGCATTCCGCAAATCTGCGACGTGCGAATTCGATTGCTGGCAAAGTACACAGAACGTCGCCAAGGGCGCCGCTGCGATAGACCAGGACTCGGCCGTCTGTTGCTTTCAATTCTGCAGGGCGCGACGAAAATAGTCGATGGTCTGTCGCAGACCTTCATCCAGCGGCACCCCTGGCTCATAACCGATGCGCTGACGCGCCGTTTGCAAATCCGGTTTGCGGCGCAGTGGATCATCCTGAGGAAGCGGACGATGAACGATCTTGCTGGACGATCCAGTCAGCTCGATTACGCGCGTGGCCAACTGCAGTACAGTATGTTCTTGATCGTTTCCCAGATTCATCGGGCCAATGAACCCATCCAGGTCCATAAAATCTAGAAAGCCTCGAACCAGATCGCTTACAAAGCAAAAGGATCGCGTTTGCGAACCGTCGCCGTAGATCGTGATATCCTCTCCGCGAAGGGCCTGGACAACAAAATTGGAAACAACTCGCCCGTCATTTTCCACCATATTTGGTCCGTAGGTATTGAATATACGTACTACCCGAATATCAGTTTGATTCTGGCGATGATAGTCATAGCAGAGAGTTTCCGCCGCCCGCTTTCCCTCATCGTAACAGGAGCGAATGCCGGCAATGTTTACGTTTCCCCAGTAAGATTCCGGCTGCGGGTGGACTTGCGGGTCCCCGTAGACCTCAGAGGTGCTGGCCTGCAAGATACGCGCACGGAGACGCGTTGCGAGCCCGAGCATATTCATTGTCCCCACCACGGAGGTCTTCATCGTCTTGATCGGATTGTACTGGTAGTGCTGAGGGCTGGCTGGACAGGCGAGATTGTAGATCCGATCCGCTTCAACGACAAGGCTTTCTGTAATATCGTGGCGGATTACTTCAAAGGAGGTCTCGCCGCGCAAGTCGGCAATGTTTGCGTGCGCGCCAGTAAAGAAGTTATCTACGCAAATCACATATTGACCGCGCGACAGAAGTTCGCGGCAGAGGTGCGAACCAATAAAGCCGGCCCCCCCGGCCACAAGATTGACAATTTGTTTCATTCGATTTTGGCAGCAGTCGGCGATGGGCTGGCGGAAGACAGCGGCTCAGGCGACGGGCTTTCAAGCAATTCAGCAGGCAGCGGCTTTCCGTCCAGTCCAAATCCGTTGGACAATAGCCACTCCTGAACCGGCGGCGTGATCTCGCCCGGAAATGCTTTTTCAAGGGGCGTTGGCGGCGACTCCGCAGGCAAGAACTGGCGGGGCGGAAACAGGACCGGACGCAGCGTCATTACGATGGCGAGAACAACGATTGCGCTCCAGATCAGCGAGATGCTCCCGGCCAGTTGCTGCAACGACAGCGCACGGCCCAGCGGCCAATCTTGCGCCTGTATATAGCGTGCAAATATTCCGGCATCGGTGCGCTGCAGCTCGCGCGTAAAATCAAGCAAGTCATAAAGGCAGTACCAGAGTGCAATCGATCCGAGCGTCAGAAGAGTAACCCGGGCAAAAGCGCGACCCAGAAGACAGAGGCACAGCGTCCCCAGCCCCCAGCCTATGCCAGTGTAAAAGGCCGGCGATCCGGGTTCGGTGAACAAATAGCTCATGTAGAGGACAACGATCGAGAAAGCGCCAAGCGTAACACGCTCCCACTGCCCGGCGATTCCGCGACTCAGAAGAATGGCGCCGGTCAGCGCTGCGCCAATGTATCCGGCGCTCACAGTGAGTGCAAATCCGGCGCCCGTAGTGAGACCGCGAACAAAGGTCTCCCCGCTCTCATCAAAATCGATCCGCACTTGCTGGAGTACTGCGCCGGAGACCAGCGCGCCAAGGCCATGCCAGAATTCGTGAATCAATACAATGAAAAGCCTGATCGGCGTCAGCAATTCCGAATCCCAGAAGAGGGTGGCCGCCAGCCCAGCGGCCAGTGCAATCCACAATCGCAGCTGTCCCACTCTTCAGGTATCGGCCGATGTCAACCAGGCCGGGCCAAAACTTTGTGCTGCGCTATGCCAACGCCTTCAGCTCTTATGCTAGCGGCCGGCAATCGGCATCAATATCCCGATCTACGGCCAGCGCTCGGGCAGGCAGATTGCTGCTGCGGTTCTGCTGGATCAGGCCCAGGCTGAGCTGCAAGAGCTGAGCGAGTATGGCGTCCATTGTTTCGGTAGGGACGCCGTAAAACAAGAAATTGATCGGCGTGAGTCCGCCCAGCAAGTACAGCGAGCGACGACGGCCATCGTCAAAACGGATCTCGATTCGCTTCCCGGTGATATGGGCGGTCTGCGGATCGCGGACCAGCTCTTGCTGCAAGGAAACCGGAACCCCGCCAATCTGCGGAGCGGCGGACGTTTGCAGGCGCCGCAACCATTCGATCAAGTGCGTGAACTCTGCGGTCTTGGTTGATCCGCTGGCAAAAAAGATCGACCGGCGCCGATGATCGGCAACCAGCTTCTCCAACCAGGGCTCTGTAAGAATCGACTCGCCGATGACTCCAAGGATCAGATCCGACTCCAGCAAAGACCGTTCGCTGAGTTCCGACAGGTCCCGCACCCTTCGAGCTTCTGACCCGACGTCTGCATCGTGCGTTTCTACAAGATCAACGCCCGAAACGCGACCCGCACCCAGCCTGGCAAACAGATCCTCCATCAGATTTCGGCCAATGGCGCCACAGCTCCCCAGAACCAGAGCGCGACGTTCGCTCAATACCAGACCCAGTCCATGCAGTATGCTCTCTACGGCATGTAAAATAGAAACTGAGACCTCTTGCGACTCGCGGTTGCGCTTCAAATCGGAGACAGCAATGGTGGCCGCCGGCCACTGCAATCGACCACGTTGCAGGCACACAGCCTCGAGTCGATTCAGTCCATTGCGCGTATGCTCGATCGAACCACAAAGCACAGGCGAAAGCCACTCCACAAGCGAGCTCTGTAGCTCGCTGTCCGCGCTGCCAATCCCAAGCTCCGCCGGCGACAGCGCAAAATGCTGCAGCGCCGCCTCGACGCTGACGCCCTGCAAAGCCAAATCATTCAGCATTGGCATCAAGTAGCCGCCATCCTCTATAACTAACAATCGCTGTCTGGCCTTGCGCGCCGCCGCAGCTTCTCGCAAGAAGAGCTGGCCGGCGCAGAGACTCATCGCCGAGAAAAAATCCAACTTATTGATCTCCAGCTCCGCCTCCAGCGCTGCGAGATCGTCAATTGGCGAATACTGCCGAGAAATCAAATAGTAGCCATCGACGCTTGTCGACGATTCGATCTTCTGCAGGCTGCTGAAGCGAAACCGATCTTCAGGAAGGGTGAGCAAGGCTTCCAGATAGTCCGAGGGCGTAGAGCCGGCATACTTTACAAAGAGCGTATGCAGTCGCTCCGCGCCCAGAGCGTCCAGAGTCTTGATTACCCCCAGTATTTCGCTGGTGATATGATGAATCAGAAAAATACGCCAGCCGCTCAGCTCGCCGCGACGACGCTCGCCAAGCGCCGCCAGAGCGGGCATTCGTTTCTGGTAATACTCGATATTGGCTGCGTCGCGCGCTTCAAAGAGACTGATATTCAGGCACCTTCCGCGCCGCGAAAGATCCAGAAAAGCCCGCAAACGACGGCTGCGAATTTCGATAGCATCGCCTGCAAGCAGACGCTCGACGATTGTTCGATCTTCAAGGACGATGAAAACCCGCTTCAGAAAGTCGATGCTAACGCTATAGTCGGCTCGTACCAGAAGTTCGTTGGCTTCCGCCGGCCAATGTACGGTTAAGCTATCGCAATCCGGCAATCCAGCGCGAGTCAGCTGCGAAAAAAAATGCACGTTGCGGCGCGCCGTATCTGAAAACTCGGTTCGACTTGCTTCGCATTCACGCAAGATGCCAAGGTGGACCGATTGAGCCATCCTCGAAAGGCCCTGGATGTAGGTGCGCATATGCAAATCATCAATGACTACTGGCTGCAAGCGTTGCAGATCAATGCGACCGCTGCCGACGCGCTCGACGCTGATGCGCATGAAGCGCGCGGAGCGATCCAGTTCGACCAGAAAGAAATAGTCAATCTCCTGCTGTTCGAATACAGAGTGGAAAGGGAACAGCAACGGGCGCGAATTCGCTTCCGGCGGCGCAAACAATTGCGACGCCCAGCGCGGACGTTGTAGCGTTCCCAGGACTGTTCGAAGCTGCGTATGAAATTCTTCTGGCGCCGCCGCCGCGCCGCGCAGCGAACCGTCCAATGCATAGACAGTTATGCTGCCCACGCCCAGTGCAACCAGGTCTGGCGAAATATCTGATACAAGGCGACGCTGCACATAGGCGTCGACAACGCCAGCGCGCGATTGCTCGAGCAGCTCATCGGCCAGAGTGCGGGCGATCACCGACAGGCCGGTGAAGAGCCGCATGTCGCTTAAGTCAACAAACCAGCGCCCATCGGGGCGGGCTACAAGCGAGACTCCAAGCGACGTGAGTCCTCCGCCGGCGGAGTCCTGGTCGACGCTGCGCTGATCTTCAGACATTGGCAGGGAGGCGCTCGCTTATAAAGTACGAAAGTGCGCCTCATCGATGATTTCGAACAATTGCAGGAGTCCCGAAACTCGAAAGGAGCGAGCCACCGCCTCGGACATGCCATATACCAGCAGTTGCTCAAAAATCTTTCCCGATTCCATTTTGACTTTTATCAGGTCGCCAATTCCGCTGGAATCTACGTATTCCATAGCACTGACATCAACGCACAAGGTGCTGCCGCCGCTAGCCTTGATGTCCTCGAGCATAGCCTGGAAGTCAGCCTTGTCGTGCAAGGTGTGTCGACCCTTGATCGACAAAATGACGGCGTTGCCATTCTTTCGGACCTCGAGCTTTGCCATGGCGCTGCCAGTATGGGTTGGGCTACGGTCAACCTGTCAACAGATTCTGGCTCGCCTTCAAGAACGCCTTTCCAGGAGCAGTAAACTCCAGCCATCGAGATGCCTGGCATCCAGGGAGCGCCAGTTCGATTGGAACGCTTGCAAAACCTGCTCCGCCTTTTCCGACAGAATTCCCGAAAGCATCATCCGCGAAAAGCTGCCGCGTTCAATCGCATCAATATTCTGAAGAATGCCGGCGGCGGTAATATTGGCGAACAGCCAATCAGCGCTGAAGTTTTCGAAGGCCGACGATGTAAAATCGCCGCACACGATTTGCAATTGTTCGCTTTGCAGCGGCGGACAATTGGCCTCCAGATTCTGCCGTATGGACAGTGCGGCGTTGCCATCGATGTCGAAGGCCAAACCGGCTTCCGCGCCCAACAGCAATGCTACCAGCGAAAGGATCCCGGAACCGGCGCCTGCATCAATGAAACGAATGCCCGGACCGGTTAGCTCCTCAATGCAGGCGGCGCAGAGTTGCGTCGTTGGATGCTTTCCGGTTCCAAAGGCCAACCCAGGATCCAGATAGAGCGGGATCGATCCAGAGCAGCGAGCCTGCTGTTCCGCCTGACCCCCGCGCTCCCACGAAGGAGTGATAAAAATGCGCCGCGTCAAATGGAACGGTTGATAGTGCTCCTTGTAAGCCTCAAGATAATCCTGCCGTTGGACTCTTTGTGATTCAATAGCGTACCGATCAATGCCGAGCGCGACCAGCAGCAGCTCGACTTGAATCTCAGGCAACTCGAAGCTCACAGGAAAGAAGAGCGAAAGCTGCGTCTGGTCATCAGCCGGCCGATCCTCCTGATAGAGCGTTTCGTAGTAGCCGGATAACTCCGGCAGCGCCCCGCCTTGATCGAGCGCCTGCACCAAAAGCAGCGAGTTCTCCGCCGGCAATCGAACGATGACTTCAGAAAAAATTTCGTCGCTCATCCGGCGTGAGTGAAGGCGCTCTGAAATTCCTCTTCGCTGAGCTCAAGCACTCCGCCAAAAAGGTCGCCGTGCTCCAGGCGGTCGGCAAGACCAACGCTGTAGCAGTAGGATTGCATGATACAATCCTTAATGGCCTTCCCATTCAACCTCTTGCGCTTGTCCCGATCAATCTCAAATCGTATGGCATCTTCTCGATTGGACACAATTTGATTTGCGCCACGCATATCGTGGATTAAGGCCCGCAAAACCTCGGCCACCCTTGAGCTGAATTCCTTGATCTGCAGGCGGGTTTCGCGGCTGGTAACGCCGCGACGACTTTCCAGTATCCCCACCTTTTTGGCGTGCTCCACATAGCTTTGAGGAGAGGTAGCTTCTTCCAGAATCTTAAGATGCTCTCGCGCCTCGTGGGCGTACTTCCGGAAGTGATCCTCAACTCGCCTGGATTCCTCGTATACATCGCGCATCTTTTGACGATAGTCAATCTTTACGCCGCCCTGGTAGCTGGCGTTTACCTTGATTTGCGGCGTAGTCAGGATAAAAGAGTACTCCTCTTCAAATTCCTTGAATAAGAGATAGGCGACGAAGGCCTTGTCGCGCTCCGGTAAATCTTTGAGTTCGCTCTTGGGATCATGCTTGGATCGCAAAGTTGGCAGCGACTGAATACGCATCAGACGATAGCCGTAGGTCAGTTCCTTGCTGGGATCAATTTCCTTTGGCTGCTTCTTGGCTTGTGGCGCAAGGTCGTCGCCGACGCCGTCTTCGCCGACAGCGGTCGCGCCCGTTCCGTCGCCGGCAACGGTCGCGCTGCTCTCCTCTGTCGATTCCGCCTCAGTCTCATTCTGGTCCTGGTCATTCTCGTCGACGTTTGAATCAGCCTGATCCGATTGCGCGGCTTCAGCGGCTTGTTCGGCCTCGCTCTGGATGCGCCCCAGACGATTGGAAAGCGCGTCCCCCGCCTTTCGCCCGCCGGGACGCAGCGCCGGATCGAATCCGATCATATCCTCAAACAATCGGGTCCCGGGTTCGGCGCGTTTCATCTCCATCCGCTGCGCCGCAAGCGCCAGATCGGGATATATGTCATTCATCAACTTTCGCCATTCGGCGCGAATGCGTTTCTTCTTAGAATCGTAGAGCGCTGCTTGCTTCCTTTCCACTTTCTGCTGTATGTCGATTGCCGCTTCCGCCGCAGAAATATAGGTCTCCTGAAATGGCTTCAAATAGTACAGTTTGCGCAGAAGAGAAAAGACTGGCGCGCGGATGCTGTCCAGCGCCACCGGCGAAGGGTTGGACGGTGAGTAGCTGCCAACGATCTCAGTCAGTTCAGCGCGATCGTAAAGATCGGAAGAACGCTGAATCAATTCCGCCAGAATCGGATTTTTCAGGTCCAGCTCTTTGACGATCTTGATGGCAACGTCCCGATTGTTGAGGAACAGGTCATTTCCAAGGATCTGGCATTCCATGATGGCGCGCTTGGCGTCGAGGTTGAGTTTGCTCAGAAAATCCGGTCGAGCCACGTCCCTTCCGAAGGGCGTGATGCCAGCCATCATACAGCGAAACTTAAGGCCGAAACGAGCCAGGAAGCTGCTGGCAGCGCGCTCCTCGCTTTCCAACATTTTGCGAATCTGGGCCTGACGCTCAGCATCTTCGCGCTGCTTTTCTCTGGCCAATTGGGAAGGAAGCTTGAAGTCGCCGCCGCCCCCCCCGCTCCGGCCGCTTCGATTACCGCCGGCGCCTTCCTCTTGCTCCCCGCGCACGGCCCGCTCGCCCAGCACCTGACCGCCAGCCGACGCCAGCTTATCCATCATCTGCTTGCGATCGGCCCGATCAAGATTCTTGGCGCCAATCGCCTTGCGCGTGCGGTCGAACTCCATTTCGTCCATGGCAGTCTCGGAAACGCTATTCAAGACTGGCAGAATGGCCAGAGCTTCAAGCACATTTAATTGCATCCGGCGGCGCAAGGGATTGTCTGGTTGCGTGTAAATGAAGAGCTTCCGAGTCGCGGCGATCCAGATGAATTCGGTTCCTGACTTGCAGAGCAATCTGCAACAGGCGGAGCGTTTGCTCAGGGAGGCGGCCGACGGCGGCGCCCGGCTTGCTGTGCTGCCGGAGGCCTTTCCGTTCCTGGGACCGGAAGACCAGCTTCAGACCATCGCCCCGGCCATTGAGCAGGATTCGCAGCGCCTGATGCAGAGACTGGCCGAGGAGCTGGATATCTACATCGCCGGCGGCATTTACGCGCATTCCGGGGATGGCCGTCTGCACAATCGCCTGTCGCTCTACGGTCCTGCGGGGGCGATGGCCCACTACGACAAACTGCACCTATTTGATGTTGAGCTTCCCGACGGCGTAGGCGCCTACCGGGAGTCCAGGAACATTGCCGCTGGCCGCCGGACGACGCTCCATCAGCTGCCAGGCCTGGCCCAGTGTGGCTTCAGCATCTGTTATGATCTACGCTTTCCGGAACTCTACCGCGCCCTTTCCGCCGCCGGCGCGGAGGTCCTGCTCATTCCTTCGGCTTTCACAGCCTATACCGGGGCCGCACACTGGGAACTTCTGATTCGGGCGCGGGCCATCGAGAACCTCTGCTTTGTCGTGGCCCCTGCCCAATGCGGACTGCACTACGGCGAGCGGCGAAGCTTCGGCCATTCGCTGATTGTCGACCCCTGGGGCGTAATTCTTGCGGAGGGCGGAACACAGCAGCAGGCGCTCCTGGCTGACCTGGAGGACCGCAGCTTGAGCGAGGCGCGCCAGCGCTTGCCGGCGCTGCAGCACCGCCGCACGATACCAATGCCATAGAATACCCTTGACGATTTGTGCAGCGCACATTTAGATAGTGCAATGCACCTCGGGTGCTGGAGAAGAACTATGGCCGAAACCCTTGGGACTCTGGAAGCAGGCGCGCGGGAGATTTTACATGCCGGGCTGGGCGCGGTTCGCTCTCTCGATGCACAGCTGGACATCATAAAGGCACAGATCGAAGCCGGCTACGCCGATCTGGTTCAACGCGGCGCATCCGATCGGAGCGAGCCTGCGATCAAATTGCACAGTCTTTTAGACCAGAGCGTAGCTCAGGTTCGTGAACTTCAGGGCCGCATTGACGCTTTGATCAAGCGCAATTGAGTAGAGCAACTCAAGGCCGGACCGGCGGCAGACTTAGGCGCCGGAGTAGCTTCTCGACAACGCGCAAGTCGTCGCCCTTCTGCCCGGCATAGTTAACTACGACGCCGACTGCGGCCGCCGCGCGTCCCCGATTTTGGTCGAAAGGGACGCGCTCCCGATGCGCCGTTCTCGCCTGCGGCCTTGCCATTTTCAATTTCCTGCATTCGATCGCGTAAAAGAGCTGCCTTCTCAAATTCCAGATCTCGCGCGGCGCGGAGCATCGCCTCGCGCAGAGCCGAGAGTATCTCGCCGCGCGATGAATCCGGCTTCAGATTCAGCTCTTGTTCTAGCTGACCGATCAGTTTCTCCTGCTCTCCTTCCGGGTCCATTTCTCGCTCAATGATATCGTGGATTGCCTTCTGAATCGTTTCGGGAACTATGCCATGCCTTTCGTTGTGCTCGTTTTGCTTCTGCCGCCGCCGGCTCGTTTCCTCCATCGCCTTACGCATGGAATCCGTAATCTTGTCCGCATAGAGAATGGCTCGGCCATATTTGTTGCGCGCGGCTCGCCCGATAGTCTGAATTAAGGAACGCGCATTGCGCAAGAAGCCTTCCTTATCAGCGTCCAGTACGGCGACCAGGGCAACCTCGGGCATATCCAGCCCTTCGCGCAGCAAATTGACGCCGACCAGCGCATCGTAAATGCCGCGGCGTAGATCCCGAATAATTTCAACTCGTTCTATGGTCTGGATCTCGCTGTGCAGGTAGGCGACCTTGATGTTCATTTCGCTCAAGAAATCACAAAGATCTTCCGCCATTTTTTTGGTCAGCGTTGTAATCAGAGTTCGTTCGCCGCGCTCTGCGCAACGTCGGACTTCCCCCAGTAAGTCCTCAATTTGATTGGCAACAGGTCGGACTTCAACTTCTGGATCGAGCAATCCAGTAGGACGAATGATTTGCTCCACCACAGCTTGCGCCTGTTGCAATTCATAGTCGGCCGGCGTCGCGCTCACATAGAGAGCGCGCCGGGCCAACTTCTCGAATTCAGCAAAGTTCAACGGACGGTTGTCCAGCGCCGATGGAAGTCGAAAGCCAAAATCAACCAGCGTTTGTTTCCGCGCTCGGTCGCCTTCGAACATTCCGCGCACCTGAGGCAGCGTCACGTGACTTTCGTCTACAATCACGACGAAATCTTCGGGGAAATAGTTCAGCAAACAGTCCGGCGCTTCGCCGGCTGCCCGGCCGGTCAAATGACGGGAGTAATTCTCGATGCCATTGCAATAGCCAAGCTCACGCAGCATTTCCATATCGTAGCGCGTCCGCTGTTCGATTCGCTCGGCTTCCAGCAGCTTCCCTTCGCTCTTGAAGCGGGCGATCTGTTGCTGCATTTCGGCGTCGATGGCTTCGACCGCCTCCTTCAAACGCGGAGGCGAGGTAATGAAGTGCTTGGCGGGATAGATGACAGCGCGATCCAGCTGATCCAGCACGCGTCCGGTCAGCGGCTCGAAGAGCGATATTCGTTCGATTTCATCGCCAAACCATTCCACGCGCACGCCGCTTTCCCGGTAGGCGGGAAAAATCTCAAGGGTATCGCCCCGCACCCGGAAATTGCCGCGTGAAAAATCCAGGTCATTGCGATTGTACTGGATGTGCAGGAGTTGATGAATCACTGTGCTGCGATCCAGTTCTATGCCTCGATCGAGGATAACCAGGCTGTGTTTGTATTCTTCCGGCGAACCAAGTCCGTAGATGCAGGAAACTGATGCGACGATAACTACATCGCGTCGCTCCAGCAGGGATGAGGTCGCCCGCAATCGGAGCCGATCAATCTCATCATTGATAGAAGCATCTTTTTCTATGTATGTATCGCTGGTCGGGACATAGGCTTCGGGCTGGTAGTAATCGTAGTAGGAAACGAAATACTCTACCGCGTTGTCTGGAAAGAACTCGCGAAATTCGCGGTAGAGCTGGGCAGCCAGAGTCTTGTTGTGAGTAAGTACCAACGCTGGACGGTTGATTCGTTCCAGGAAAGCCGCCATGGTGTAGGTCTTTCCAGAACCGGTTACGCCCAACAAACAGAGTTGTTCCTTGCCAGATTCGAAGCGCTCGGCCAGCGCCTCGATTGCTTGCGGCTGATCGCCGGCGGGCTTGTAGTCTGAAATTAGCTTATAGGTACGGCCGACAGCCATTCGATTCTCCGATACATACCAGGACGCGCCATGCGTCGACTTCGACAATCCGCCGCTGATGCTCAGCGATGGCAATTTCAGGCAGCTGGACGCAACTTGCGGCTGGCGCTGAAAATGACCTGGCGGCGTTCGTCGGAAATGTCAAGGTCCACGTTGTCGAAGAGCTTCACCATGACCATCATACCGCGCATCAGTGTTGTGGCCGGACTGTACTTGCCAGATTCAATATCTTTCTCGGGAATTACTTCGTCCATCCAATTGACAATGCGAATGAAGAATTCGCCGCCGCGCAGCTCATAGAAGACATTGATTGCAGTATGATCGCTGTACTTGACTGCATTTTCAATCGCCTCTGTGGTAGCGATGGTCAGATCGATTACATCCTCTTCAGCAATTCGGTGAAAGCGCAGGAAACGTTCCAGCCGCGAGCGAACCATTTGGATCGGCGAGTCCTGTAGATTGCCGGACACCTGGTATTCTATGGCAATGTCAAATTCCGGCTGGCCGGCGATGAGATACTCGCCAGGATATTCAGGGTGAGAGAGAAAATGGCCCTCCGCTACAAGTCGGTCCAGAGTCCGGGAAACGTCGGCGCCGGGCGCAGGCTGCCGCAAAAGATAGCGCAGCCAGCATTCGAAATCCTGGCTGTTCCCCTGGCATCCTGCTCGACCCAGTTCAAGTAACCCGCCAACCAGAGCTGCATCCTCGCCAATCATTCGATCGAGCCGGACGGCGCTGTAGCCGCCGGCGTGCCTCCGTTTTTGGCGCGCTTCCGACCAAAGGCAAGCAAAACATTGCTCAACAGGATCAAGGCGGCGCCGAGGCCTGCGGCCATTCCAATCGATTCATTGAGGAAGAAGAGGCCGCAAAACACAGCAATGGGTATGCGCGCCATTGACAGGACGCTTCCAATCGAAGCATCAAGCGAGCGATAGGAAACGGTAAGCAGCCATTGTCCGGCTACGCCGGCCAGGGCCGCCGGCAGAATCCACAGCCAGAGCGCCGCATCGAGCAAGGCCGACAACTGCATCAGGGCCAGGGGGGCGGTCAGCAGGGCGCCAACTGTGAACATCCAGAAGAGAATAATCTCAGCGCTGGACTCCCGCGCAGCGCCGCGCAGGCTGGCAATAGCAAAGCCGGCAAGTGCGCCAGAAGCCAGCCCCCAGAGATCGGCCTCGCTGAAACCCAGGGAACCCGGTCGCCAGGCATGGACAAGGGCGCCAAGCATGGCGACGCCAATCAGCAAGAGGGTTCCGCCGCCTGGTCGTTCACCCAGCATCGGCCCAGCCAAAACTGCTACGAAAGCGGGGTAAGTCATGTTCAGGACGTTGGCCCGCGCTGGTCCGCCCATTTCTACGGAATAGTAGAAGCAGCCAACTGCCGCCGCATTGAAAATGCTGCGCGACCAGGTGAAGGCGCGGGGCCAGGATCGCGAAGTGGAACGAAGAAAGAAGGGCGCAAAAAGCAAGGCGCCAAGCAGATATCGAACGAAAGCAAAAGCGAAGGCTTGATGTGCATGCCTGGCTGCTGCATCGTGCAGCAAAAGCGTGGCCAGATAGAAAAGCGCTGCGCTGCAGAGATTCATTGCAGCGCCAACAGCGGGCTTATCAATTGAAAGGAATTGACGCAGATCTGGCATCGCCGGGACTGAACTTGATGGGCATCGTTCGCGTTAGCATCTATCAGAAAAGATTGCCTGACGCTCTCAATGTGACAGTGCTCAAGAAACTGGCCGCGCTGAAATCCGATTTTCTCTTGTTCCCTGAGTATTTCTTCGCTGATCAGAGCGTCCGGGATCTTCGTGCGGCGCTGGATCGTAGCCAGGTTGCTCTGGATTGGCTACTTAAGCTCAGCGAGGCTTACCGCGGCGTAATACTCGGCGGACTAATGTCCTTTCAGGAAAATGGATCCCGCTATTGCGCAACGCCAATCATTCAGGGCAGCCAGGTGATTGATTGGTATCGCAAGCGCCGCTTGAGCCAGACCGAAACGCCGCTGGCGACGCCGGGCGACGAACCAGGCGTATACATTCTGGGCGGCTTTCGCTTTTCCGTACTGGCCGGCGCAGAGGCTAACTCCGAATCTTACTGGAAGGAGCTGAATGAGCAAGGCATGAAGCTGGCCTTTGTCCTCACTTCAGGCCCAGAATTTGACGCCGACGATGCGATCAATCGACTGCTCGAATTGTCGCGGCAGCACGGGATATCGATTGCGATCTGCAGCGGCGCAGGTCAGAGCGCCGGTCTACAGGCCGGCGGTCGCTCTATGGTGCTCACCCCCGCCGGAATCACCTGGCGGACATCGCAGCAAGAGCGTGACATGGAAATACTGAAGACGGCATTGATCAATGTCAGCGCTTGAGATTGGCTGCATCTGGTTGAAACAAGGCCAGGCTCAATTCCTGGAATAGCCGGCCCAGGATGTAGGCTGATTCGCCGCTCTGCTCTCGGTTCCAACGCTCCAGAAATCGGAAGACCGCCGCAGACGCCGCAAGGCGGCCTGCAGTTTGTTGCAGTTCATATAGCATCAAAGTGGCTGCCAGACCAACGCACTCAGCGCCGCTGAATTGTTGTTCCGCTTCGCTAACGCCAGATCGCTCCCAATGCTGGATTCTCCGTTCCAAATCCAGCAATGCCAGGGGATGCTGGAAAGCGCGCTGCAGCAAACCGCGCAGCTCACTATAGAAGGCGGTAACAAGCAGCGGGGCCATGGCAAGACTGCCGCCCAGGAGATCAAATTGCTCGTCGCTCAATCCGGGAGCCAGTTGGCGAAGCACTTCCTGCGAAAGGCGGCGAAAGGGAACCAGAACGGCTCGGCTGACGACCGTCGGTTTCAAGGCCTCCAGATCACGCGCCACAAAAAGAAAACGGGTGTGAGCCGGTGGCTCCTCCAGGGTCTTGAGCAGCGCAGTTTCGGCTTCGTTTTGAATCAGGTCGGCGCGCGGAAAAAGTACAAAGCGGAGTCTCCCGTCAAATGGGGAATAGCGAAGACGCTTCTCCTGCAGCCAGCGAACTGTGAATTCCTCGGAATTGCCCGGTTCTCCGATCGGCGTCGGCGCTTCCGGGAAAACAATGACGTCGGCGTGGCTGCGCGCACGAATCTTGGCGCAGGGCGCACACTGACCGCAACCCTGACCGGTTTCGCAGAGGCTTTGCTGGACAAAGGCCTCGGCAGCGGAAAACTTTCCCACACCATCTGGTCCGTAAAGCAATAGGAGCGGCGGCGGCAGCCTTTCGACATAGCTGCCAAGCAGGGCGCTGGCCAGCGGCTGGCCCTTGAGTTCGCGTAAATTGTGCATCGCTCTACTATTGACGGTTATTCTAGTGCGCTGCAAACCGACCTTGTTAGAAGGCAAGTCGCCCCGTGCAAGTGCAATCGGGAAAAAGGATTGACCCTGACCCTTTGAGTCTTCGATCTTTGCGCGCTATGCGAAAGCTACTACCTGTTGTTTCAATGGTACTGCTTTCGTTGTCGGCCTGCAGCGCTGGCGACGAAGATCCGGGGGAACGGGAAGCCTCCCAGCAGGACATCATCTATTCTTTCCTGTTCGGCGCCGGGGTGCAATTCCTCAGCGGCAACGTCTTCAACGGCCAGGCGCAGATGCAGACCTGCGTTGGCGATACGGCCGACGCCCTGACCTACTGCGCTGTTACATATCCGGGATTGCAGGCAATCATCAATGCCAATGTCGACCCCAATGTGAACGTAAACGTCTACGTTGTCGGCAACCAGATACAGGGTGTGTTCAATACAGTTGCCCCCTTGCGCAACGCTACGATCACTTCGATTTCTTTTCCAGTGCGCGGCTCGGTCACGCCTGGCGTTGAAGACCAGCAGCCGATCCTGACGCTAACGCAAAGTGCTACGGTGACCCTTTCCGATCCCTCGCAAACAGCCGCGCTGTCTCGCTTTCGAGCGGAGATGCAGCCAAATCAATTGGTAGGCTCCTATGATCTCGACGTGGCCGGCAGCGGAACCGGAACCTCGCGCGTAACCATCAATTTTGCCGCGGGGAAATCGCTATGATGCAACGGCTTCGCTCTTTCGCAATTTTCGTCGCGCTACTGGTATTGGTTGCCGGCGGCGGATCCTTGTTGGCCCAGCCAAACGAACCGCCGCCCGCCAAGCGTTGGACCTTTACTCCTCTGCCACTGCCTTCCTACAACGACGACATCGGCTTCATCTACGGTCTGCGCGGCACTTTTGTCTTTTACGATGTGAATGCCCAGGGCGAACCCTACAAGCCTTACCAGATGGAAATCTGGGCGCAGTACCTGGCCTCGACCAAGGGTTACGAAGACCACGCCTTCAGTGTTGATATGGTGGACTTTTTCGACCTTGGCTTTCGCGTAAAATTGCGCGGAGGCTACTCGCGCACTCTGAATGCGCAGTACTATGGCGTCGGCAATTACCAGGACATCCAGCGCATTGGCAGGATTCGGCGCGGCGAGACGCCGGTAGGCGACAATGTGCCGCGCCAACGGACGATCATTCAAGGCGCCGATCTGACGGAAGAGTACGGCTTACACCACAAGCTCGGCGATGAAATCAACCTCAATGAAAATGTTCTTTTCGGCGGGCCGGCTGCGGTTTTGAATCAGACCGCACTCAACCCCGGGCGTCGCATTCTTCGTGAACGCCAGGACAAGTACTATAACTACGACCGCGTGCGCCCTTATCTGGAGCTGAGCGCGGAGGACTGGTTCGGCAGTTCGAACTTTAAGTGGTTTGTAGGATTTCGGGGTCAGCGTTTTCGGATCAATTCCTACTACGGCGGACGAGAAGACGGGCAGGCCGAGTACAATTCGCCGACCCTCATCGATGTAGAGCAACCCTACGGCTACGATGCTGTTCGTGACAACAAGCCGCGTTTCGTCAACGGAGCTCGCGTTGCTCTGGCCTATGACTCTCGGCCCAGGGAGCGAGAGCCCAATCCAAATGAAGGCATCTTTACGGACCTTCACTACGAGGGCGTCGGACATGGAACCGGAAGCGACTACAGCTTCCAGCGGGTTACATATACCTGGCGGCAATACATTGAGGTGCTGCCGAGCATCATCAACAGCTGGGGTCACGAAGCAGTCTTTGCCTACCGGCTGATTGGCCAGCAAACCTTTGGCGATGTCCCATTCTGGGAGGCTGGCCGCATCTATAATATGAATCCGAACGAAGGGGCCGAAGGACTTGGCGGCTCAAGCGGGATTCGCGGCTACCCATCCAATCAATTTGTGGATAAGACGATGGCGCTTGGAAACTTCGAAGGCCGTTACAATTTCGCGCGCACCCAATTCCTTGGCGGCATGGACATACAGCTTATGTACTTTTACGACATCGGCCGAGTAGCTCCGAGCTGGCGCGAATGGGATCTGCATGGTCTGCACAAGGCCTGGGGTCCGGGCATCGGACTGGTCTGGAAGAAAACTACGATCGTAACAATCTTCCAGGGTCGTTCTCAATATGAGAGCTTTACGGCCTTAAAACTATCGCACATGTTCTGAGCGAGCGCGGACAGGCAATGAAAGCGCATTTGCCGGCGTTGCCTGTCCGTGAACAGTCCGTCGAATCCTGGCTTCCAATAAGCATGAGTGGCGTCCGGACGATCTGGATGGCGGCCTGCCTTGCGGGCTTGCTGCATTGCAGTCTCGGCGAAGCTCAGCATCGGGAGGCTTCTATCGCCCGCAATGAGCGCGGCGTTGAATCAGAGGCGCAAAATCCTGGCCCCATCAGCAACGAGGCAATTGCCATCGTTTCGCACGCGCCTGCCATTTATGTTTACCGCTATGCCGAAACCGTCAATGAGCTACGCCCCTACAGCGACTATCAAAGCATCCGTAAGCTCAGCGACGGCGGGCTGATTCGCGATATCAAGCTCTTGATGGCGCAAAACCGGGACTATCAGCCGCAATTTACGGCGCGCTGCCTTCCGGTCTGGGATTATGGTCTTGAATTTCGAATTTCAGAAGACCGACGACGCATGTTCCTCTTTTCTTTTCGCTGTAACACGATGATGTCCTACGAAGACCGGGCCTACCGCGACTTTTCGCCGCAGGCGGTGCAACTCTACGCGCTAATCCACTACGAAATCAGCGATCGAACCAGCCTTCCGATTCCGTGAACAGTAAGGTCGATGACCTTCAGCGCCACTGCCGTCGGCGCCGATACTCTAAGCGCCATGGCGCTTTACACCATCGATCTTCAAGCGCCGCGGAAGGGGCCGGCGCGCAGTGCGCTCCCCTCCATGTGGCCCACTGCTGGAATTGACATAATATCCTGCCAGCGGCTGTACAGCGACCCGCAAGCCGACTACTTTCGCATCGAGGCCCTTGCCAACGAGGATGCGCGCCAGCAGATTGAACAGGATATTCGGCGCGATTTGCCGGACGCGATCTATCGCCTGCGCATGGAACCAGAGCAATTTGGGTCGCCGCTGATTGAAGTCCGAGCGGCCCGGAAAATTGATTTTCGCAGAGCATTTGTAACTACCGGCGAGGAGGCGCTGCAACGGGCTGCGTCATCGCTCTATGCCACTGAAGATTCTACGAAAGCGTTAACCGGACGCAGGATTCTGTTGTGTTCAGAGGGCGGTGCGCTGCGCGCTCCGCACCTTGCCTCCTTGCACCTTGAGCGCGATGCTTTCCTGCTGGCGCGTTGGACGGACCTGCAGCCGGCGCCACTGCGCATCGCACCGCGCAATGAGGAAGAGTTTATCAAGACTTGCGTCGCCCTTGCGACGAATGGTTGCGCCATTCGATTGTCGTGTATCAATCCGGAGTATGCGCTGGATCTGGCGGAGCGATTGGGCGAGCAATTGCCCATCCCAGTCATTCATGCCGAACAGAGCGAGATGGCGCTCGCACTTGCAGCAGCCATGTCCAATGCGGCCCGACTGCGCGGCCGTCAGATCGAAGGCGCTGCGGTGGCTATTATTGGATTGGGGCCTGCCGGGCATGGACTGAAGGATTTTTGTCTTCGCCTTGGCGCTGCTCGCGTCTACGGCATCGATGCCGATAGCAGACAACTGACGCGCTTTGAGCGCGGCGCAGGGATAGCCTCATCCCTCGATCACGTTTACAACGCGGCAGATGTCGTTGTCGTAACGCCTGATTTTCAGGGAAGACTCGAAGAGGAACGATTTCGTCCGGAACAGGTACTGCTGAGCTTCAGCTCCAGCGTCGATCCGCGGCGAATGAGCACCGAAGTGCACAACCAGGCCTGGATTGGCGCACAGCTGCATCCCGTCTTTGCGCTCCCTGGCATCGCCCAGGGAATTCTACGCGGCCGCGTCCAACGCTTTGCGTTCGAACATGCCTGGGCGATTTTTCAAACTCTATTGCTCAAGGACGGCGATGCCGGTCTGCTGCCGGCGCCGTCCAGTGAACTGATTCAACGTCAGGCCGAAGCGCTGGCCAGCGTCGCTTGATCAGCGCATTCCTGCGGCTTCGGTCTGATAGCGTTCAGAATCCCTGCGCGCTCAGGAAGTCGTCCATTCTCTGCTTCGGGTCGCGCCGACCCTCCAGCACCAGTTGCAATTCGGCGCGGTTTGTAAAAAAGCCGTCAGCGCCAAAGAAAGCAAGCAACCTCATTTGCCATGCCTTGTCGATGGTGTAGGGATGAACGATCAGTCCGGCGCTGTGCGCTGGACCCGTGCGCCACGGCCAGGCCTCATAGCCAACTGGCCCAATGCCAGAGCCAAGCGCGCCAGCTTCCTGTAGCAGCGGCGCCCAACCCTGAGCCTTAACCATATCCTGATCGATCAAATAAACCCGCGGAACCTCGGGCGCCAGCGCCGCCAGCTTACGCAGAGAATCAGCCTCAAAGGACTGAAGGATCAACCGGGCGCGCGGGCCGCTTTCGGAGGCTGCCGCCGCGGCGCCAATCCAGCCGCGCGCGCGCAACATTGCGATCAGTTGTTCCTCAATTCCGGGAAAGCGCGAAGCTGCCTTGGTCTCAAGGTAGATTCCCGGCGAGTGCGAACCGCTGCGCGCCAGATCCAGCAGGCGTTCCAGACGCAACACTTTCAAGCCAACGTATTTTTCCCGGGCCCGTTCCGGATAGCTGGCGTTGAACCAGCTTCCCGCATCCAGTCGCTCCAGTTCAGCCCAGGTGAATTGATCGACGGTTTGGGCAACCCTTCCCGGGTAGATGGCGCTTACATTGGTAGTACGCTCGAGCGTATCATCATGGAGCAAAATCAGTACGCCATCGCGAGTGCGCTGCACGTCGCCTTCAAGGTAGTCGGCGCCAAGCTCGCGAGCGGCTACGTAGGCCGGTTCCGTTTCCTCAGGAGCGTGATAGGACAGTCCACGGTGCGCCACTACAGCGCGGTATGGTATTCCCAACGCCTCAGAATGATCCTGGCCGGCGCGCGGAGGACTGATCCATGCCGAAACCACCGGGGCCAGCGCCAGAAGAATAGCAATGACCAGCAAAACCACACGTGCGACTCTCATCTGTTCCCCCAATAGTGCGGTAATCCGCAGCACGGCCGGACGCCGCCGCTAACTTTCGGCGCCCGCCTCCAGATTGTCAATCAAGCGAACGCCTTCACAGTAGACCGCTGTAGCAATCAGAAAGGGTCCATGCTCTGGCGCCAGGACCAGTTCGCTCAGGTCGCCACAATCGGCAAGCGACACATATTCCACCTTGTTTTGCACTCCGCTTTCAATTACGTCGCGAACTATTTCGGTCAGATCTGCGGCATCGCGTATGCCTTCACGCCAGCTCTTTTCGCCGATCTTCAACGCTCGGTAGATCAACCGCGCATGTTCCAGTCCGCGTTCGCTCAGGCGTGCGTTGCGCGAACTCAACGCAAGGCCAGCGGCATCACGCACTGTCTCGCAACCGATGACCTCTACCGACATTTCCAGATCGCGTACCATCCGTTCGACAATGCGAAACTGCTGGTAGTCCTTCTTGCCAAAGAAGGCAAAATCCGGATTCAGCAGATGCAGTAAGCGCGCTACGACTAACATAACTCCTGGAAAATGGCCGGGACGGTAGCGACCTTCCATCGTCTGGTCGAGCGGCGACATTGAGAGTTGAAGGACAGGCGCAGGATCAGGATACATTTCCTCGACTGTGGGCGCGAAAACCAGGTCGGCGCCAGTCTCGCGGGCCAGTTGCAGATCGCGCTGCAGATCGTGCGGGTAGCGAGCGAAGTCCTCTGGATTGTTAAACTGCAACGGGTTGACGAAAATGGAAAGCGCGACCTGCTCAGCGTATTGGCGAGCCTGGCGAATGAGTTGCAGATGACCTTCGTGGAGATAGCCCATCGTTGGAACAAGCGCGCTGCGCTCGATGTTTCCGGATCGTTGACGGAGGTACTCCTTCAATTCCTGGCGAGTCCGCAGCAGCTCCATGGAACAGCCACAAGCCGGCCCGGAGCGGAGCTGTCAATTCAGCGGCAGGCGGCGAAGATCGGCATAGCTGCCTGAAGGCAGCTCGCGTAGCAAAGGCAGCGCATCCAGTATGCGCTGTGCAACAAGTTCTGGAGGCGGCATGGCCGGAGTTCCGCGGGCATCGGCCAGTCGCTGCATCCCGCTGAAGCGCTTCAGATCGACCTCGTTGGCAACATACGTCTGCATCGCCGTATCGATCAGTCCGGGCGCCAGCGAAAGGAAATGAATGTCGGGTCGCTCCTCTGCAAAAAGTGCGATGAGCATATTCAGTGCCGCCTTGGAAACGCCGTAGCCGGACCAGCCGCGAGTTGCATTGACCGAAGCGCCAGAAGATATAGCAATACACTGCCCGATGCCGACGCCCAGATGAAAAAGCTCTGCCAGCAGGGCTTGATTGGCGACGACATTGACTTGCAGGGTGCGTAGCAGCTCAAGCGGCGCTTCCTCCGCAAGATCTCCCAGCACGCCAAGATGGCCAGCGTTCAGCAAGGCCACGTCAAGATGCCGGCAAACGCCAAGCAAGGCTGGCAGGGAGGAATGAAGTTGGTCAATGCGCGCGAGGTCACAGGCTACAAATCGAAAGTTAGCCTGCTGCGCCAGGGACGGCGGAGGCAGACGACGAGACAGGCCATAGACCAGCCAGCCGCGGTCCAATAATGCGCCTGCCAGACTGGCCCCGAGTCCCGAGGAGACTCCCGTTACAAGCGCATGTCTTGCGTTCACGAAGCTTCTCCATGCAGGCTTTCCTCCAGAATGACGGCGCAACCCAGACAAACATCGCTATCATAGAAAACGGCAAACTGGCCCGGCGCAATTCCCTGATCGCGTTCCTCCAGCTGAACCAATAAGCTTCCATCGTGCAGTGAATCGATACGCCCGTAGTGTGAGCCTTCGCCGTGACGCAGTTTGATGCGCAGCCGCTGTCCATCCGGGGGCGCGGCATTGATCCAGTGCGGTGCGGCGGCCCGAAATCTATCGCGCGGCTTGTCCGCTTCGTAGTAACGCCGCGAAACGAGCACCCGATTTCTCTCAATGTCTTTACTTGCAACGTACCATGGCCCCCCCGAAAGACGCAACCCCTGCCGCTGGCCGATCGTGTAGAACCAATGACCGCGATGTTCGCCGAGGCTTCTTCCGCTTTCCAGTTCGATCAACTCGCCCGCCCGCTCGCCCAGCTGTCGCCGAATGAATTCGCGAAAGTCAATCTTCCCGAGAAAGCAAAGTCCCTGGCTGTCCTTGCGATCTTGCGCAGGGAGTTTGTATTTTCTGGCTAACTCTCGAACCTCGCCCTTGCGAAACCTGCCGATTGGAAAGAGCGCTCGCGATAGCTGGGCCTGGCTGAGGTGTGCCAAAAAGTAAGTCTGGTCCTTGACAGGATCCGGCGCAGTAATCAAGAGGCGACGTTCGCCGGAACTGCGCAGGCCTGCATAGTGGCCGGTCGCAACGCTATCGTAGCGATCGGAGATGAAATCAAAAAATGCGCCAAACTTGATACGGCTGTTGCAAAGAATATCCGGATTGGGCGTTCGCCCATTGCGAATCTCGGAGAGGGCATATTCGATGATTCGCTCCCGATATTCTCGCTGCAGTGGCGCGATTTCCAGGTCTGCGCCGCACTGTTCGCAAAGTCGCTCTACGAATTCCAGATCCTCTTCCCAGGGACACTGACCAAGATCGTCCAGCTCATCCTCAAGCCAGATCTTCAAGTAGTAGGCTGTGACCGAACGTCCCTCTTCACGCAGCAATTGCAGGGCCAGAGAACTATCGACGCCGCCGGAGGCCAGCACTGCAACGGACATGATTTCCAAGATAAGGGGCCAGCGTGCGCCGTCGACAGCGTTTCCGCAGTCATGGCCGGCCGAGGATGGAGGCGCACAAAGCTCAGCTGGACGAAGGCGAAGCGTCCTTTTGCTTTCGCAAGGCTTGATACACGCGCGAGGCCGGAGAGCGCTGCAAGGCGGCGCAGATCAGGGTTGTGGCATCGCTAAGCTTTTCGAGATTCACGCCAGTCTGGTATCCGCTGCGCTCCAGGGCATATACCAGGTCTTCTGTCGCCAGGTTGCCCGCAGCGCCAGGAGCATAGGGACAGCCGCCAAGTCCGCCGGAACTGGCGTCGAACGCTCGTAAGCCAAAGTCCAGGGAGCGAAACACATTGGCCAGGGCAGTGCCCCGCGTATCATGAAAATGTCCGGCGAAATTCTCCGCTGGCCAGCGTCGAAGCAATGTTTCCAGCAATCGTGCAATCTCGTCCGGCGCGGCCACGCCGATTGTTTCGCCAAGCGAAATCTGATAGGCCCCGAGGTCGAAGAGCCGAGCGCAGACATCGGCCGTTGCTTCCGGCGGCACTCGTCCCTCATAGGGACATTCCACAACGGTGGAAACATAAGCTCGCAGCGGAATCCGGCGCTCCTCAGCAAGCGCAGCTACCTCTCGAAAGCGATGGATGCTCTCTTCAATGCTGGCATTGATATTCTTACGCGTAAAAGTCTGGGAAGCGGCAGTGAAGATTGCCGCCTCCTGCAAGCCGCAGGCGATGGCGTTATCCATTCCCTTGCGATTGGGCGTTAGTGCGATGTAGCGCACATCTGTCCGGGGACGCAGGGCGCGATAGACCTCGTCTGCATCGGACAGCTGAGGGATAACGCCGGCGCGCACAAAAGACGTGGCCTCGATCCGCTGCAGCCCGGCATCGGCCAGAGCCTCAATGTAGGCGACCTTCTGCGCGGCGGACGCCGGTCTGGGTTCGTTTTGCAGGCCGTCACGCGGTCCGACTTCGTAGATGGATACGGCATCCATAGCAAAAAAACCCCGGGCCATTCGGCCCGGGGGCTGCACTCAACGGAAGTCGCCTCAAAAGCGCTGTCAACACAATCAGAGGAGCAGGAACTGGGCGACAAAAGCTGTCCGCATTTCCCAGCCGCCTGCGTTAGAACAACGTACCATGACCGGCCAAGCGGACATTTTTTTCTTGCTGCCAGCAGCGCCGGAGGCGTCCGATAGGACAAGCCCGGAGACCATGAGCGCAGATTCATATATTGAGGGCGTTTATCAGGCGCATTCCTCAGCGGTCCGTCGTTTCCTGCTGAAGCTCGGCGCCCAGGACGAAGCCGACGATATCGTTCAGGAGACATTTGAACGATTTATCAAGCACCACGAGGGCTTGAGCTTCAGCGGCGGAAAAGAGCTGGCCTGGCTCTTTCAAGTTGCGCGAAACATCTGGGTTGATCGCTGCCGGAAGAATCGACGGCTCACCGCTCTCGATAATGAACAAGAGCCCGCCGCGCCAGAAATCGCTGCTCAATCCCCGCTGGACCTTTTGTTTCAAGAAGAGCTTGGCGACCGGATGTTCGCCATCGCTGCGCGGATGGATGCGCAGGGACAATTTGTCCTGTTGCTGCACTTGCTGATGGAAAGCGGCGTACGACAGACGGAAATTGCGGAGCGCCTGGGAAAGTCGGAACGCACCGTGCGACGTATGATCGAGAAGTTATTCATCCAGCTGGAATCGGAACTGAGAAAGGCAGGCGTCACTGCGGAGGCCGCTGTCTGACATCGGCGCCACAGTGCGCCGCTGATTTTTCACAGGCGCTGGCGCCGACCGAAACAGGAAAAACAAAATGGATCCTACGCGCAACGAAGCAAACGATGAACTCCACATCACGTTGTATGACGGCCTCTATCTGAGGAGCGGCGCCATCGACGCAGATGGCCGTCCAACACCGGCGCGCGGTCGACTGATTTCGAGCCTGGATGCCGAGCGAATCCGCAACAAGATACTTCGCTGCGCGCACTGCCAGGAGCTTGCCCGTCGTCTCTATGCGCTTCAACCGATTGCCGGCGCCGCTTCACGCCCTGCAGATCATTCCCTGACACTGAACTGGAAACGTCTCGGGGCCATTGCCGCTGCACTGGTTTTTGCTCCAGTTATTGCTGCCACTCTCGCTCTATCGCAAAGCGCGGGCATGCACGCCTGGCGCGGTCTGGCGCCGGTGTCAGAGGGCGAACAGCTTGCTTCCCACTTTGCGGGCGACCGAATCTTGATGCTAACCGGATTGGATAAATCCGGCGAAATCAACCTAAATTCCGGCAGCAGGATCTCGCTCAATCGTAACACGGCTGAGGAGGTCGAATGGGAATTGCACGGCGGCGACGCTGAAGTGCGTCTCTCAGCAGAACAGCCGCAGAAACGATTCTTTTTCAAGATCGGCCGCGTACGGGCGACGGCGATCGCGGCATCGCTCCAGGATGGAATCGGCGAAGCTCACTTTAGACTGCATTGCGACACCGAAGCGCATGCCCGAAAGCGGACCATTCGCATCACCGTCTTCCATGGCGCAGTTGAATGCTGCCGCGGATTGCCAGCGGCCCAGGCCATGGCCATTGGTCGCGGCGGAAGCATTGAAATCGTCAGCGACGAAACGACCGGCCAGGCATTGCTGGCCAGGGCTCACTGACAAATCACTCGGCCTTGAGGCTGGCCTTCTTTTCCAGTTCCAGCAACCTCACCTGCAACGGAAGGCCCGCGGCAAATCCTGCAGGTTTCCCGGCCTGTCCCACCACGCGGTGACACGGCACCAGAATCATCCAGCGATTGACATGATTGGCCTGACCCACTGCGCGTACCGCTCGTGGCCGGCCCAGGGCTGCGGCTAGTTCATTCGACGTACGCGTTTCTCCAAATGGAATGGATCGCATACTCTCCCAGACGTCGCGCTGAAAGCCGGTGCCTTCATAGTCAACGGGCAGATCAAAGCGACGACGCCGGCCGTGGAAGTATTCAAGCAGCTGACGAGCGCACTCGCTGAGGTGGTCATAGCAGCTGGGTTCATCCGGACGCACGATTTCAGCTTCGATGACGCCAGCGGCCATGAAACTGACGCGACGTATTGCCTGAGGATCCGCCTCCAGGTAAATTGTACCGACTGGAGTCGCTATTGCGCTGCACTGCAGGGGACCGCGCGCGGAGCGAACTGCAGAGTCGGCGGATTGGCTCGCCTGCATGACTACAGCTGATGTGTTTCGGCAAGCCAGTCAAGCAAAGCTTCGCTGCTACGTAGCGCGATTTGCTGTACTTCAACGAAGCCTTCGCGACCGCCATAGTAGGGATCAGGAACGTCGGGCGGATTGCCGTGGCCGCTCCATTGTGGATCAAATCGGCGAAACATGAGAACTTTTTGGCGCGCCGCATCGTCCGGCGCCCGGCGACAAAGTTCCTGGTAGTTTGACGAATCCATCGCCAGCAGATAGTCGAACTCTGCAAAGTCACGCGCCTGAAGTCGCCTGGAGATTGAGTCGACCTGCAGGCCAAACTCCTTGCCTACGCGGCGCGTCACTGAATGCGCTGCTTCGCCATCGTGATAGCCAGAAGTGCCGCAGGAATCGATGCGAAAGCGACTCTGCCAGCCTCTTTGTCGAACCGCGAATCGGAAGGCTGCTTCGGCCGCGGGCGAACGGCAGATATTGCCCAAACAGACAAAGAGGGCGCCTATAGCTTGCGAGCGCACGGGGTCGCGAGTCAAAAGAGAAGCGCAGCGAGTTTGCGCCGGTACTGGTTGGCCAGATTGCTGGCGCTACCCAGTATGTGAAAGCAAAGCAGCAGTCCTGCTTTCGCATCCGCTCGTTGCTCGACGGTCGCATCCTCCACGCGCTGCAGAAAGAATTGTAGCGCTTCCTCTTCGCGACCCGGTTGAAATAGCGTGCGCAGTTTTTCTCGATCGGCTTCAGAGCCTTCGGCCAGCAATCTGCGCAGCCCATTGCGGCCCTCGGACTCGCTGGCGCCGCTTTCCGGAATCCCCTCGAGAAAGCGAAGCGCGGTAGCCGGCGCTTCACCGGATGCGAAACAAAGCAGTGCAGCATTCCAGAGGGCCCGCGAAGCCTCCGGGCCCTCTGTTTTTTCAGTCAGGACTCGCTCGGCAGCGCCCAGTGGGTCCTCTTCGCCGATTTCTTCCTGTCCCTCAAGTCCGGCGGCCGGTAAATGCTGATCCAGGAACTTCCGGACCGCCGGTTCCGGCAACGCGCCGGTAAATTCGGAGGCCAACCGACCGCCAATCACCAACTTCACGGCGGGAATGCCGCTGATCTGGAAGGCCATTGCCAGATTGGGATTGAGGTCGGTGTTGATTTTCACCAGTTTGAACCGGCCTTTGTAGTCCTTCTCCAGCTTTTCGAGCACCGGGCCAAGCATGCGACACGGGCCGCACCATTCAGCCCAGAAATCCACCAGTACCGGGGTCTTCTGCGATGCCTCAAGGACTTCGTTCTTAAAGTTTGCTTCGCTTACTTCAACGGCCATTGCGGATACCCCTCCGCCTGCTATGCGGCGTCAATCAAATGAACCAAAGATTCCGACTGCCGGCGCGCTCAGGCTGCCGGCTTTTTCTGCCGTTAGTACCTGCAAGCGTCGTGCGTCTGAATGTTGGCCGACGTTCAGCCGCTGACAGGCAAGCCATGGGCGTAACAAGAACAGGAAAGATTGCAGGCGCGTACGTGCTGGTCGCTCTGTGCCTGACTGTATTTGCTCTGCATCCTGCTTCCAGCGAGGTCGAGTCCGGCCGCTCCAGCGATCGGCGTCCGGTGCTCTTTATTCTGGATGCGTCCGGGTCAATGAACGAAATGTTCGGCGGCGTTACTCGCATGGCCGCAGCCCGCGTGATGCTGGAAGAACAGCTTTCGCGACTCGATCGAAGCGTGCCTGTCGGGCTGGCTGCCTACGGGAATCGACTGCCTGGTTGCAGCTCGCAGCGGCTCTACAATCCCATCGCCATCGGTAATCATGAACGGATCAATCTGCAGGTTCAAAATATGGCGGCAGCAGGCGCCACGCCCATCGCCAACACGCTGCGCCTGATCGGTACAGCACTGGTCCCGTCGAACCCCGGACTGCTAATTGTCTTGATCTCGGACGGCGCCGAAAGCTGCGGCGGCAATCCCGGTGCAGAAGCAGCCGCGCTACAATTGCGCGGCGCGAACGTGCAGGTCAATGTCATTGGACTTGCAGTGGATGCCGAAACCGCTCTGCAGTTGGGCGAGATTGCTCGCCAGGGGCGAGGAAGATATTTCCATGTCCGCAATCATACAGATTTTGAAGCTGCAATACAGCAAAGCGTTGTACGCGACGTTGCCGAGACGCCGACCGGCGAATCGGAGATTGACCAGGGAACTCCCGCGTTGTCTGCCGAAACTCTGCAAATTCTGGAGCTGGAAGATCTGGGCACATCATCCCAAGGAAGGCGAATCCGCGTCCGGTTTCGATACCAGGCAAGCGGTAAGGATTTTGAGGTAACCTTTCAGGCGCTGCGACAGGCTGCGCAATCAGGCGCCGGCCGCCGGCTCCTTTCGGCGTCCCCGTTGGCTATCAGGGGTCGGCCTTTTTTTGATCAAGATCGAGGCGAGGGAGAGTTGATCCTCGAAATTTCCGGAGCACAAAGCGCGCCCGGGCCGATCATCATTCAAGGAGAGCTTTGGGAAATCTCCGGCGTGCCCCGAGCGCTCTATGTTTCCCGACCGCACACCCTCAACCTTCGATGAGTTCGGGACAGGAACCCTTACACCTTCCTTTTTTGTGGGCCCCTCTGCTGGCTGGCTTCAACGCTGCCTTTCTGGCCCTATTGCTTCTGGCCGCACCCGATGCCGGCCTGCTGATACTCCGCGGCGCCCCTGATGCACTCGCGGCGGCGATCTACCAGAGCTCACTTCTGGCGCTCGGCGCCCTGAGCTACGCCCTTCTCTTTCAGTTGCTTTATTCGATGATCCGACTGGCCGCCGCGCTGGCATCGCATTTAGAACGAATCAGCAGTCGAGTTGCGCCTGGCCTCGCCGCCTTTTTTCTGATTGGCTCGCCAAGTCTGGACTTAGCCCTTCGTCACCTGCCTGCCGATGAAGCCCTGGGCGCAAGCCTGGCCGCATTAGTTGCGCTGGCGCTTTCATTTCTGGCCGGCGCTTTGTTGGTCGGCGTCTTGCCTCAATTGCGGGGCTACAACAGCGTCTTTCTCCTCTTTTCGGCATTGCTGGCGCGAATTCTGCTCCTGCCCCAGGCCCACGCTGTGGCCGTGGGCGATCTATCGGATTTTGCTATCCTGCTCTTCGGGCTTCTGCTGGCGGCATTTCTCTTGTTTGCCAATCTACAGATTCGCTACCGTCTTCAGCTTTCGCCCAACTACGAACGTCTGCTGGTAACGCCGCCGCTGCTCGCGGGAGGCGCAGCACTGGCCGCAAGCGCAGCGATGCTCTGGATGCTGGAGCGTTTGTGGACTGCCAGCTCGCAACCCAGCGCCGCCTTTGACGGAGTATACTTTGGCGGCGACGCCCGACAGGGATTGCCCGGCGTCTTCTTTATTTTAATGTTAAACCAATGGTCGCTGTCGGCCTTCGCCCTGTATCGTCACCGCTTGCCCACCCTGGCACGGCAACGTGCGGCGCTGCGCGGCTCGGCATTGTTGACCGCCGCTGCCCTGGCTGCGGCATCGATTTCCGTGCTGATCGTCATGCTTCATCCATCGCCATCGAGAGCTCTGGGCGGCATTGCGACCGGGCGCGGCGCTGCCAGTGAACTGGTCAGCGCCATCGGATACCTGCTGGACAGGGACCGCGACGGCAACTCCGCCTGGCCAGGCCGAGATCCGGACGACGCCAATCCCTGCGTCCGCGCCGATTTTCGAGATCGCTGTCAGATTGAGGGCCAATCGACGCCGCCATCCGGACCGGTATCACAGCTGGCGCAGCAGGAGCCGGATACAACCGCCAGCGGCAACTTGATCCTGCTAACAATGAGTCAGTGCTCGCTTCCGCAAACTCAAAGCGGCGGCCTAAACGGCGAGCGAAGCGCGCGATTTTTTCCATTGCTGGCGCCTTCGGACCAAAGCCGCCGCAGTTTGCGCGCCCTGTTTCAAGGGATCGATGGCGTCGACGAGCGCCGGGGAATCAAGGGTCCCTCCATCTTTACAGAACTATCGTCCCGTGGCTACCGCACGATCTGCACCGTTCCCGATTCTCCCGACTGGCGCGGCAGTCAGCTGGATGGCGGATGTCAGGTCACAGAATCGCGCAGCGATAGCAGTGATGAAACGCTGGCCGCGGCAAGCTCTCACGCACTGGAGATGCTCGAAGCCTACGGCGAAAAACACAATGTTCTATGGATGCACTACGAAGGCGCCGCTACAGAAAGTCAGGTAGCGCAGGCGATTGAGCAGCTGTCGCAACGAGCGCCCGTTCTGGCTGTGGCCGGACTTGGCGGCCGGCAGATTCGAAGTCAGGCATTCTTGTACGGCGGCGGACGCGGTCTGGCGACACCGGACTTTCCTCTTTTCCGAGATCTCATGCTTGCCGCACTCTCGCAGCGATCGTCGGTAGCATCGGCGCGGCTACAGCTGGGCGCGCTTTCCAGCGAACCGTTTACGGACTCCTGGACCGGACAGTGGTTGCGCAATGCCGAACCCAACTATCCGCTCTTTCCAATCTATACCTACCGGCTGCGCGGCGACCGGGTTGTCCTATTTGATGGACTCACCGGCGCCGAATGGGAGGAAAGAAGCGCTGTCACTGCGCCGAGCGAACGATAGCTGAAAAGTCCGCTGTCTTCAGCGAGGCGCCGCCAATCAGCCCGCCATCAATGTCCGGTTGCGAGAAAAGTTCTCTGGCATTGTCCGGCTTTACGCTACCGCCGTACTGAATGCGCAGGCCGCTGGCCAATGCGTCGCCGTACATCTTCACCAGAAGGCCGCGAATGAATACATGCATCTCCTGGGCTTGAGCTGGCGTAGCTGTCTTGCCGGTGCCAATAGCCCAGACCGGTTCGTAAGCTATCACAGTGCGCGCCGCATCGGCGGCGTTCACTGAATCGTAAGCGCCGCGCACATGAGATTCGACGACCTCATAGAGTCGTCCAGATTCGCGCTCAGCCAGCGTTTCGCCAACACAGATGATTGGCTGCAGCCCCTTTTCCAGCGCCTTGCGCGTCTTTTTGTTTACTGTCTCGTTTGTTTCGTGGAAATACTGACGCTGCTCGGAGTGGCCGATGATTGCCAGATCCACGCCGATATCCTGCAGCATATCCCAGCTAATTTTCCCGGTAAACGCGCCCTGCTCTTCCCAGTGCAGATCTTGCGCCCCAACTCGAATATTGCCCGCGCCAAGCGTTTTCTTTACGCGATCCAGGGCGGTATACGGAGGACAGACGGCAATTTCAACGCCGCTGACGCCGCTCAGCGCTTCCTTCAACTCGCGCGCAAGCTGCTCGGCCTGCGAGGGAGTCTTGTACATTTTCCAGTTACCTGCAACAAACTTGGTACGCATGGGCCCGAGTTGTCCGGATCACGGGCCGCCGGTCAAGGGATTTCGCGCGGTAGCCGCCTGCTTCGTCGCCTGTTTCATTCGGCGCGGGCGCTGGACGAAATTTGTCACCAGATTCTATCCCCCCTTTTCCACTTTTTTTGCCGGCTTTTTTCCTACAGTCCTGGGATTCGCAGCCGATCTGTACATCAGCCCGAGTTCGCACGGACGCGAGTCGGACTGTAAAAAGACCAAAGGGATGATTTCAGCGCAAGGAGGCGCGGGATGTTGCACGATGCATTGTATGAAGATATGGACCCGGATTATCAGGCCCGGGTATTCCTGGCGCGCCAGAGGCTGGTGAAAAGCGTCCTTGGCGAAACGTTGCTTCCGGATGAGGGACTGCAGGCGCGCACCTTGCTGAATGGAGTGCAGCTCGATAAGGTTCGTCGAATCCGCAGCCGGCGCCTCGAACCTGTGCTGGATCTCTTCATTCCCGATTGAGCGTTGGCAATTGCCGGAAGACCTGTCGCATCCGCGTCAGAACTTCGCGATCCTGTACTGCGCGACCATGCCCGCAAATGGCAAGGTCCCAGTCCAGGGCGGCAATGGTATCCAGTGCGCGCTGCGCGCCCTCGGCGTCGGCCAGTCGGGTCCAGAGTAGCGGCTCGCCAAGCAGTGCGCCGCCGTAGAGCACGCGTTCCTCTACGAAGAGGACCACCGATGCATCGGGAGCAACGGAGGGAGGCAATTGAATGACCTCGATTCGTCCGCCCAGCAACTTCATCCGGCCTTGAAATAGCTGTGATGGCAGTTCCGCTTCTGGCGTTTGCGGCCAGCTGGAAAAAGTGTGCGCCATCTGTTCCTGCATTGGCTGCCAGTAGCGTCGGATCAGTCGAGAAGTGTCGGCGCTCATGATGATCGGAATGCCGTGTCGGCGAAATTCCCAGAGCCCGCCGCTACGGTCCACAGGATAGGACGTAAGCAATACCGATTGAAAATCGGCTACGCTTGCAGTTGCTGACTTCCAGATGGCAGCCCCCGCGCTGCGATGAGACCAACCGGCGTCAAAGAAAAAGATGCCGCTCTGGTCGACGTAAAAAGCCGTATTGTTTTTCCAGTAATTAAAGTCCTCTGCCGCGTAGACGGCCCCGCGAACCTGGCTGACGCGGATCGGCAAGTCATTGCGATCACGCGGACCGGGCGTGCGCTCCCAGGGCGCTTGGCAAGCGCTGGAAAATGCGGCGACCGCCGCCAGCGCCGCAGCTTGCAAGAGGCAGATGCCGGTCCAGTCCCGAGGTGGCAGTCGGAAGCCCGAGCGACTCACAGCCGGCTTCTGTGACCTCCGCCTGCGGCGGTCAAGCCCTTCAGAATGTTGCACTCTGTCGGCGGCATTGCCGGATTTGCCGCCGGGCAAAAATGTTGCCGATCCGGGGCCCTCCCCAAATCGTGCTCGTACAAGACGGATTCCCGGCTTCATGCGACATCGTGGGTGCGAGTGCACAGTCTGAGTCGAATGTAGGTGCGCTCGAGTAGAGAGACTTCGTCGGGACCGATGGAGGATACGATGTCGAAGAAACTATTTGTGGGCGGGTTGAGCTGGGATACCACCGACGACTCGCTCGTCCGCTCCTTCTCGCGCTTTGGCGAGGTTCGCGAAGCAACGGTTGTCGTGGATCGCGATACCGGCCGTTCGCGCGGCTTTGGTTTTGTCAGCTTCAATGACGAGCAAGCCGCACAGCAGGCGATCGCTGAAATGGACGGAGCGCAGCTGGATGGCCGCACGATCCGCGTTGATGCAGCCCAGGAACGTCGTCGCGAAGGCGGCGGGGGCGGTGGCGGCGGACGCGGCGGCCATGGCGGCGGCCATGGCGGCGGTCATGGCGGCGGCGGACGCGGTCGTCGCGACTATTGATTGTGCGCCGGCCTGCCGGGCGTCCTGTAACAACAGGACGCCCGGATTTCGCGCTCTGCAGCGCAAAATATCGCCGGTTTTCTAGACTTTCTGCGCCGTCCAGCGGGCGACGCCCCCTGGAGTAAACCATGGCCAGAGCGAACTATTCATTCGAAAAGCGGGCGCGCGAAAAGCGTAAACAAGAGAAGAAGCAAGCTAAGCTCGAAGAAAAGAAGCGGCGCAAATTGGAAAAGGAACAGGGCGGAGATCTGGAAGGAGAAAATCTGTCCGAGGATGTGGAGGGCGAAGAAGGCCTTGCAGAGGACAGCGAAGCAGAAGAGATCAGCGGCGAATCCGAAACCGTTGAAAACTAAAATAGTTTGTAGTGAAAGCTGAAAGCCCGATACCCAGGTAACAGACCTTTTTTTACTGATGTGGCTTGAGGTCAGCCGCCGACCAGCCGATTCATCAAGAGTGAGAATCGAGGGCGGATCGATGAACGCCAGTCGCATTCCCGGCTGGTATGCCTACCCGGTGCTGGAGTACTCCCACAGCCCGGTGGAAGCGGTACAGGCCGTGCGCGGCCGTCCCGAGGGTCGCCTGATCAGCGCCTTCAGCAGCGCGCTTGAAGCTCCGATCGATTCCAGCGAGGCCTTGCGCGAATGGCGCGGGCGACAGCAGCAAGACAACATCTACCAGGACCGAGCCTTCAGCGGCCGGGGCGCTCCACAAAAAGGACTCTTGCTGAACCTGCTGGGTTGAGTTTCATTAGGATATGACCGTTCGCGGCCTTCTACTTGCTTCCCTTGCCGCGATCCTCATCTGCGGCAACTCGTGCGACATATTCCATCAAATCTGGAGCGCAGGCATCAGCGATCCGGACCCATGCGACGCCGGGGTCAATGTCTACGACGACAACACCCATTTTTTTGAACGAGACTTTGTGACCGATCAGGGGCGCGTCAACTACCAGCGCTGGTTTGAAATCAAAGACGATCCGCGCACATCCCCCTGCGATCCGTTACACGAAAATTACAGCGCCGAACAACGCCGCGAGTTGTTGCGCCGCCAGCGCGAGGCCGCCGAATCCGCCGAAGAATCCCTGATGCGCTGAGCGAATTCGCGCGGCTGCGGATGGATTTCCACTTTGCCGCCGGCCACTTTTGCCGGCAGCTGTCCAATCATGGCCCATGAGCTCAGCTCGCGCTACGAGCACCAGAAAACCGAAGAACGCTGGTACCGTATCTGGGAGGATGCCCAGGCCTTTCGGCCGGAGCGTCTGGCTGACCATCGGTCGCGCAACGCCGCATCTTTTGTGATTGTGATTCCGCCGCCGAATGTTACCGGCGAGCTGCACGTTGGGCATGCCCTCGACCAGACCATCCAGGACGTACTGGTGCGGGCTGCTCGCAAACGCGGCCGCGATTGTGTCTGGATTCCTGGCGTCGATCATGCTGGCATTGCCACGCAAGTCCGCGTCGAAAAGAATCTGGCTGCTGAAGGGCTGAATCGCCATCAGCTTGGCCGAAAGAAATTCATCGAGCGCGTCTGGGAGTGGAAGCACGCCTCGGGCGGCGCCATTGCCCGACAGCAGCGTCGGATGGGCTTTTCCCTCGATTGGTCGCGCGAACGATTTACAATGGACGAGGGTCTGTCGCACGCAGTGCGCAAGGTCTTCGTCGATCTGTATCGCGAAGGTTTGATCTATCGCGACACGCGCATGGTCAACTGGGATCCGGTTTCCCATACCGTGCTTTCTGATCTGGAAGTCGAATATGACGAAACGTACCGCGGCGAGCTCTACGAATTTGCCTATCCGCTGAGCGCGGCTGCGCAACAGGCCGCCGGTAAGCATGGGGCGAAGGAGATCGTCGTCGCCACTACTCGTCCGGAGACTATGCTTGGCGATACAGCCATTGCAGTACATCCGGAAGACAAACGTTACAAGAAATGGATCGGCAAGACCGTTCAGCATCCCTTCCTGGAACGCGAAATTCCAATCATCGCCGATGCGCAGCTGGTCGATCCCGAATTCGGCACAGGCGCCGTCAAGGTTACGCCCGCCCATGACCCCAATGACTACGAGACCGGCAAACGCCACGACCTGCAGTTTATAAATATATTTGATGAATCGGCGCGCATCAATGCCAACGGCGGACGCTTTTGTGGTCTGGATCGTTACGAAGCGCGTAAGCAGGTCAAGCAGGCGCTCGCCGATCTTGGACTGGAGCGCGGCAGTCGCGAGCATGTGATGGCGGTCGGCAAATCACAACGAACCGCCGTTGTCGTCGAACCGATCATTTCCACTCAATGGTATGTCAAAGTAGCGCCGCTGGCAACGCGCGGAATCGAAGCTGTAGAATCGGGCGAAATACGATTCGTTCCCAAGCTCTGGGAAAATACATATTTCCACTGGATGCGCGAAATCCGCGATTGGTGTATTTCCAGGCAACTGTGGTGGGGCCACCAGATTCCCGCCTGGCATTGTGCAAAATGCAGCCAGGTTACGGTGGACTATGAAGACCCCGCAGCCTGCGCTCACTGTGGGTCGAGCGAGATCGAACGCGACGCCGATGTCCTCGATACCTGGTTTTCTTCGGCATTGTGGCCCTTTTCAACCATGGGCTGGCCGGATCGAACGGACGACCTCGAACGCTATTATCCGACGACTGTACTGGTAACGGCCTACGATATCATCTTCTTCTGGGTGGCCAGAATGATCATGATGGGGCTCCATTTCATGAAGGCGCCGCCCTTTCGCGATATCTACATTCACGGTCTGATGCGCGATGAAAATGGCCGTAAGATGTCCAAAACGATTGGCAACGTCGTCGATCCGCTGAAAGTAATCGAGACTACGGGCGCCGATGCCTTTCGTTTCTTTTTGATTGGCACGCTGTCGGAAGGAAAGGACACCAACTACAATGAAGCGAAGCTGAAGACTTATCAGAATTTTGCCAATAAGATCTGGAACAGTTCGCGATTTGTACTGATGAACCTTCCCGATGATTTTCGGGCGGCGCCGGAAGGGCCCTATGGCCAGGCGCTGGAAGCCGAAGATTGCTGGATTCTCTTCGAGTTGCAACGCGTCAGCGCCGAATGTGCGCGCGTTCTGGATGAGTATCGTTTCCACATTTACGCTGAGGAACTGTACAGCTTTGCCTGGAACAGCTTTTGCGATTGGTACATTGAATTCATCAAACCAAGGCTCTTTGGCAAGGGCGCGCCGGCATCGGCCGAGGCCGCCAGACAGACTTCATTTTACGTGCTTCGATCGCTGCTTGGGCTGCTCCATCCTGCTATGCCTTTCATTACCGAAGAGATCTACGATCACCTGAAGCGCTTCTTCGCTCCAGCTAACGATGCTGAAACTCTGCTGATCACCGCTCCCTGGCCCATGCCGCCGGAATTGCCGCCTCAGATGCGGCGTCCCGCCCAGGCGCTGCGGCTGTTGCAGGAAGTGATCGGCGGGGTGCGTCAGATTCGGGGCGACATGAGTATTGCGCCGGATGCGAAAGTCCCTATCATTGTTCAGACTGATAATCAAGACCTTGCTGATGCCGTTCTGGAAAAGTCTGCCGCAATTGAGCGCCTGGCCCGGGCCAGCGAAATCCGGGCGGTGCACAACTATGAAGCTGCCCGCGACGATGCCATGGCTGCCTTCAGCGAAGGACAGGTATTTGTGCCGCTGGCCGGCGTTCTGGATCTGGACAAAGAGCGCGCGCGATTGCAAAACGAGCGAAATAAAATTGAAAAGAGTAAACAATCGACAGCCGCGAAACTATCCAATGAAGCTTTTCTCAGCAAGGCGGCAGTAGAAGTCGTAGAGAAGGAAAAACTGAAGCTGGCCGAAATGGAAGAAAAGCTAGCGGCGATCGCGGCGGCGCTGGCCCGCCTCGGCGGCTGAAGATTGGCCTAGTTGCGGCTGGCCAGTCCTCCAGTCGCTAAGCGTTCGCCGCGAAACTGCAACTGCGCATAGCGTCGGTAGGTCTCCGAGCTTTCCAGCAGTTGCTCATGCGTGCCGGCGCCAGCCACGCGGCCCTGGTCCAGAACGATGATCCGATCGGCATCCAGTACGGTGCTCAGGCGGTGTGCGATGATAAAAGTTGTTCGTCCCTGCCGCAATCTGGACAATGCGTTCTGGATGGCGCGCTCGCTTTCGGCATCCAGTGCGCTGGTCGCTTCATCGAGCAGTAGAAGCGCGGGATCCTTGAGCAAGGCGCGCGCAATTGCAATGCGTTGGCGCTGCCCGCCGCTGAGTCGCAGGCCTCCCTCGCCAAGCTGCGCATCAAATCCCTGCGGATGCTCCTCGATGAACTCTCTGGCGTGAGCCATTTCTGCTGCGTTTTGTACTTCAGCCAGCGTAGCTTCCGGCTTTCCGTAACGAATATTCTCGGCCACTGTGCCCGAAAAGAGACGCGGCTCCTGCGGCGTTATGGCCAGCCAGCGTCGGTACTGCAGCGGATCAAATTCGCGAATGTCCACGCCGTCAAGATACACGCCGCCCTCCAGCGGATCATGGAAGCGCAGCAGCAATTCGAAGACCGTAGATTTCCCTGCGCCCGAAGGGCCGACGAGCGCAGTGGTTGCTCCGGGCGCGACGCTCAACTCAAAGCCATCCAGCGCATGTAAATCCGGTCGGGCCGGATAGGCAAAGCGGACGCCGCGAAATTCGATCGCCCCCTGCGGCCTCTGCTCCAGCGGCCGCGGCGATCCTGGCGCTACAATCACGGCCTTTTCCTGCAGCAATTCCGTAATTCGCTCGGCGGCGCCGGCAGCGCGTTGCAAATCGCCGGCAACTTCGCTGATTGCGCCGGTGGATGTGGCCACCAGCACCGCATAGAATGCAAAAGCCATTAGCTGTCCCGGGCTCATCTGACCGGCCATCACCTGTTTGCCGCCAACGTAGAGCATTATAGCGACGGCGCCAAACACGAGGATCATAGCGCTCAGAATGAGAAAGGAACGCAGTCGTATGGTCCGCAAGGCGGCGTTAAAGGCGCCTTCGGCCAGAGCATCGAATTTTCGGCGATCCTGATCTTGATGATTGAAGGCGTGAACGATCTTGATGGCGCCAAGCGACTCAGATACAAAGGCGCCGGCGCCGGCCAACTGGTCCTGACTGCTGCGCGATAGCGAGCGCACTCGCCGTCCAAAAAACAGGATTGGAGCGACAACCAGCGGCGTCCCGGCAAGGACGATCAGAGTCAATTGCCAGCCGGTGATGAACAGCAAAACGACGCCGCCGGTAAACATCAGCAGATTGCGCAGCGCTATTGATGCGGAGGAACCAAGCACGCTTTGAATCAGCGTCGTATCTGCAGTCAATCGCGACTGGATCTCGCCGGGCGAATTGGTTTCGTAGAAGGCGGGGTCCATTTCCACCAGATGGGAAAATACTTTGCGACGAATATCGGCGCTGACCCTTTCGCCGATCCAGGATACGGTGTAGTGCCGAACAAAGGTGGCCACAGCCATCAAGATTCCGGCAAGGGCCAGAATGATGATTGAGACAAGCAGGGCGCTTTCCGATCCCGTGGCAAAGCCGCTGTCGACCATCCAGCGCAAACCCTGGCCCAGACCCAGCGTGGCCCCGGCGGAGACACACAGCGCCGCCGCCGCTAACAGCGCCACGCCGCGATACGGGCTCAAAAAGGGCGCGAGGCGACGGAGTGCTTGCATTCCGTCAAACTAGTCGATGGATTGAATTCGCCGACAACTTCTACAGATCAATGACCGCCATGCATTTCATGCATGTGCTGCATATGTTGCTGCATTTCCTCGCGCGACAACTGGCCATCTCCGTTGGCGTCAATCTTGCCAAACATCATGGCGTGAAAGGCGTCAAATTCGGCTCGCGAAATCATTCCGTCGCCATTGGCGTCCATCCGCGCCATCGCTCCATGAGCGCCGTCCGCTGGCGGCCCGCTCATCGAACAGTCGCCTCCCTGTGGCGGATGACTGGCCGGTTGTCCGTTCAAAGCAGCGGCCGCGTACAGCGTCAGAATCGAAGTAAATACTACCATCCCGGATTTCATGAGGACTCCTTGCAGCGGCTTTATCCCGCCAACAATAGCAGCATGGCAAGGGAAGTGCAACATCGGCAAGCGCATTCGATTCAGTTTACAGAAAGGGCCTCGGCCGGGCCGATGCCTTGATGAAGGTCCTACTGCTTGGAAGCGGCGGCCGCGAGCATGCCCTGTACTGGAAGCTGGCACAGAGTCAAATGGTGGAGGCATTGCATGCCTGGCCAGGCAATGGCGGCTTTCCGGCAAACAGTCTACCGTCTGCACTCGCTTCTTCCGCGGGGTTGAACATCGCTGATCCGCTGGCCGTCGCCCAATTCGTTGCCAGAGAAAAATACGATCTGGTTGTAGTCGGCCCCGAGCAGCCGCTGGTTGCAGGAGTTGCCGATGCTTTGCGCGAAAACTGCGCCGTCTTTGGACCAATGGCCGCCCCGGCGCGGCTGGAGGGGTCCAAGGATTTCTCCAAAGACTTCATGCAGCGTCACGGCATTCCGACGGCGGCTTCGCGTAGTTTTATGGATCTTCAGTCGGCGCTGGCATACCTGGACGAACTTCAGGCGCCCTATGTCATAAAGGCCGACGGACTGGCCGCCGGAAAGGGCGTGGTCGTGGCCGAGAATCGCCGCGAAGCGGAAATTGCAATTCGCGACCGCATGGAGCGTCGAATCTTTGGCAGCGCCGGAGATCGCATCTTGATTGAGGAGTTCATGGAAGGCGAAGAGGCAAGCGTCTTCGCCCTTTGCGATGGCGAACACGCCCTCGCCATGCAAGCCTGCCAGGACCACAAGCGAGCTTTCGACGGCGACCGCGGACCAAATACAGGCGGCATGGGCGCCTACACGCCGACCCCCTTTGTATGTCCGGAGCTCATGCAGCAGGTACAGACCGAGGTGCTGGATCGCGCTGTGGCCGGGATGAAGGCCGACGGTACGCCTTATCGCGGACTGCTCTATGCCGGCCTGATGATTAAGGACGGCCGGGCCCGCGTCGTGGAATTCAATGTCCGCTTTGGCGATCCGGAAACCCAGGCGCTGATGCGCGTTCTGGATGAAGATCTGGCAGAATTGGCCCTGCAGGCGGCCTCCGGTCATCTGCCGGACCGGCCGTTGCGCTTCCTGCCGGGCGCGGCTCTGGTGGTGGTGGTAGCAGCGGAAGGATATCCCGATCAATATCAGAAAGACATAGAGCTGAAAGGGATTGACAATCTCTCAGGCGACATAATCACTTTTCATGCTGGAACCCGCCGCGAGGGGTCGCGCTTGCTGAGCGCTGGCGGGCGGATTCTGGGCGTAACCGCCATCGGTCCAGATCTCGTCGCCGCCAGGAACCAGGTCTATGCGATGCTCAAAAGCATCCGCGCCGAAGGCGTTTTTTACCGAAAGGATATCGGGGAGAAAGCGCTGAAATGGCTGTGAGTCTTGCTGAGGTTTCTGTCCGTCTTCCAGCGCGCGAGCTGCTGCGCATCCAGAAGCATCTCAAAACCATCCTGCGCGCCGCTACGCCCCAGAAGTTACGCCAGACGCTATTTGATGCATACGGTCGGCTGGGACGGCCATCACAGGTCATTGAGTCCTTGCAGCTTGGCCAGGCTGTCGACCGGCTGCTGAAGTCCTTTGGCGTCCTTGATCTGCGCAATGAGGACGAGCAAATCCGCGCTGCCCTCGAGCGTTGTCCGTACACGCTATTTCTCGATGAGCACAGTTGCAGTCTGAGCGTGGAGGCCTTTGAATCCATGATGGCCGACCCGGCGATGCGCTGCGAAGACCTGCTGCTTGCCAGATTGTTGCGCCTCCGCAGTCGCGAACGACGCCAGTGGGCGCAATGGCTCGATTGCTACGATCCCGCGGCCTGTCAGCGCGATCAATCGCTGCGTATCTACCGACAGATTGCCAGTCTGCGGCGCGCCGATCCTGAAGACAGGCCTTCGTCCCATTTCCCTGAGCATCTGGATCAGGTATTCAGCGACGATCCATTGAACAATCCGGTCGCCTGGTTCTTGCGCGGTATCTTGCCGCTCTACCAATGCCTGCGCGAAGCCGAAGTGCAGGCTCGACAGACAAGAAACGTGGACCAGCTGGTATTGCTTGGGCAGTTGCGTGAGGGTCGTCTCGTGGTCGTCGAAGAATCCGAGGTCTTTGGCCGGCCGCCGCGCTATCGCCTGCTGCAGACTCGAGAGGAGGTTTGCCTCCAGTCTACCTCGCTTGCTGCAGCAACGGAGCAATTGACTTCTGCCTCATCGAACCTGGCGCCAGTTCAAGAAAGCCTGTTTGGCGTGTAATGCCGGGGGGCCCGCCGAACATCAGCCAGCGGGAGAATGCGGCGGCGTTGGCGATTGATCTACCTGAAGGATTCGCGATGCCAGAAGGTCGCCATCGATAAAAACGGAGGCAACATAGCGGCCCGGCCGTGGAAAAAGCGCATTCTGCATTACAAAGCTGAGTTCGATTACATCGTCTGCGGAACTCGCTTGAACACGGCCGGAAATGGGCGCGATCACCTGGTTGGTGTCCGGATGCACCAGATTCAACGCGAACTCATGCTCGCCCGCAGCATTAGTAAATGCTACGTAAATTGCCCAGGGTGCAAAGACGATCGGATAGTTCTGAGCATAGAAGCGCGTAAAGGTTCCAATGATTCCGCGCTTGCCATTGTCTTCAGTGATGACCCGATCGGCAAAGAGCAGTCCCAACAATACCGGCTCGGCCATAAGATAGTTTCGGCGTCACTCGCCGCGCAGGTCGCGAATGGAAGGAGGCAACGTCAATCTTGCCCCTCTCCGGACGCCGCGCTCCGCAAACCAGCCGGCATTGACCTCCAGAGCATACATCGCCGGCGCCGCCGACAGGTAAGTGCGACGATCCTCGTCCGGCGTCCCTGGCGGATCAGGTTGCATTGTCACAATATTCAACAACACGCCATCGCTGCCGAAAAAGCCAATATCAAGCGGAATCAACGTATTCTTCATCCAGAAGGCCAGCGGCTGCTCCTCTTTGAAAATAAAGAGCATTCCCCGGTCGCCGCCCAGATAACCGCGATCCATCAGGCCGCGTTCGCGAGCGGGGTACGTTGAGACAATTTCCGCCTCGACGTTGCGGGCGCCAACCTGAATGACTTCAACAGGATTGCGATGCTCGGCAAGGGGCGACTGAGCGCCCGCCGGGCCATGGTCGCAGGTCAAAACTGCAAAGAGCAAGCCTGCCGCAGCAAGTGAACGCATCGAGCATCGCGGCATTCGTAGCATCGCTATTGGGCGCATCCGGCGCCAGTAAACTCCAGGCGAATTTCACCGCGCGAGACATTGCGCACATTGATTCGCTTGCAGTTCAGTTTGAGCACGCTGAACATTTGTGGATTGTCAGCATAAAAGCCCAGCGTATCGGCCAGCGCGAAACTGCGGCCAGCGTAGTAGATGTCCCAGACAATTTCTGAGCCGCTGAAGCTGATTTCATTTACCTTTTTTACAGCGGTCGACTCGATCAGGTTGTCGCGAAAGATTCCCGCCTCGCGCTGGTCAAGGCCGCGTATCGTCATCTTGATCTGATTGTTGCGCGAGATCTGGGCCCACTCGTCTTGCAGGCGGCGGTGCAACCAATCAACAAAGCCGCCAGGACTGGAGGCCGATCGCCCCTGGCCGATGGTCAGGTTCTGCACGGCCATGCGGGCTGCTTCGCTGGCCTGCACCTGTGCGCCGGGGGCGCTTTGCGAATACTCGCCCATCAGTCGGCCATAGCCCCAGAGCGTCAGTACCTTGATATTTCCGGCGGCGCGGTAGCTTCTGAAATCCGTGCCGGCCAGACCGCTGATCTGTTGCGGCGTGGATTCAATGCGCCCGATGATCAGGACGTCGGCGCCGGCGGCCGCCGCGCGATCTTTCAAAGCGTCGCTCAAGAGGTCCGGATTGTCGGCAACGGCGGCCTCATTGCTGATACTGCGCGCAATTGAGGTAGAATCCAGCACCGTATAGCCCTTCTGAATGAGCGAGTCGCGAATGAGAGCTGAAGCTCGGCCTTCGGTCGACGCAAAGCCCTGGACAACCTTGGAACCCAGGCTGTACTCTTCGCGAATCATGACCATCACCTTGGGGTTGCCGATCAGTTCGCGCATCGTATTGATACTGTTACGGATATCGGAGGGCGCCACTTCGAAGCGAACAAAGACGCGCAGCATCTTGACGGTATCCAGCGAGTATTGATTCTCATCGAGCACCTGATCGTTGCGACAGATGGCCCGGGCCTGGGTAAATATCTCATTGCCAATCGACTGGCCGTCCTGCACGCCAGTGGCGCTGGCGATCTCCTCGCCGATGCATTTTTCTACCGCCTTGCGACAGGCGTCTTCTTTGGCCTTGTCCCGCGACGCAGCAATGCTGGTAAAGATGGGCGCTTCCCCCCAGACCGAAATCTGACCGCTGCGGCACTCAATGTCGTCGCCACGCGGCCCGCCGCCGCTTCCGCCGCCGCCGGCACACTGGACCAGCCCAGCCGACAGCAACGCCGGAACTAGAATAAGGGCAGCTGAAACAGGGCGAAGATACATGTCTTTCAGACGGCGCCTGGCCATGCGTGGGTCAATCAAATTCCCGCCGCCTTTTTCACTCATGACTTGAACAGGAAGGCCGAAAGGGAAAGGGGGAGACTGCAACCATGGCGACTCTATACGATACGCTTCATCAAGAGCTGGCGCTGTTTCGGGCCAGTCTAGAAACCGAGCGAATCAAGCGGCGCGCCATACTTACGGCCGATGGCAAACGGTTGCAAACCCTGACGCAGAAGACGGAGTCCTTGCTTGGCGAAATCGCGGAACTGGAAAAGCAGCGCGCACTGTTGATACGCACGCTGCTGGAAAGCCGCGATATGGTGATTGATTCCGAAAATGTCAGCCTCTCCGAATTGATCGAACTTGCCGCGAGCCATGAACCACAGGCCAGCGGAAAGCTACGCGATCTTGCCGAGGAATACCGAATCGTCATTCGACAGCTCAAGCTGGAAAGCGAGGAAAATCAGCGCCTGCTTCAAGTCGCGAACGATCGGGTGCACAGCGTTTTGACCGGCCTCGCCGAAGAGCCCGATTCTGCGCGGACCACCTACGCGCCGCGCGAGCAAAGCGGCGCCCGCCGCGGAAAGCCGCGCTCGGCATTGATCAATGCCAGCGCCTGAGTCGCGGTCTTTAAAATTGGCCGTTGGATCGCAGCCGAAAAAGCGCAGCATCGTCGCCGCCGCCAAGGGGTGCAATGATTGGCGTCGGCGCTCCGGAGATGACGCCCACGCTATTGCCGGCTAAAATTAAATCGCCGCTTGCAGTCGCCGCTACCCGACCCCCGTTCTCTGCGGCGGCGCTGCCATAGAAGCTCCACCAATCAATCCCGGCGCCGGGTCCGGCAAATCGCACCAGCACGAAGTCATTTGACCCGCTATTAATGAGGAGCGGCGATTTGCCAGCCAGGCTGCCGATCGTAGTCGAGTCGCCGACCAGCAGATAGCCGCCGCCGGCAAGGGCCAGCACGGAATTCAGTTGTTCATTGCCGGCGCCGCCCACAATGCCGTAGCGAGTGGTGTTCCCTGAAAAATCAAATTCGACATACAAGCCGTCGGACGCGCCGCCAGCCGGGGTATAGGGCGATAATCCATTGAAGCTGGCAGGACCGCCTGCTGTATTGCCGCTAACAACGATTGTTTGATCGACTACCGCAAGGCCGCTGCCAAACTGATTGCCGCCGTCGCCAAAGAAGCTGAACCACATCAAGTCGCCATGTGCATTGAAGCGCGCCAGCATCAGATCATTTCCGCCACTGTGTGCTTGTAACGGGTTAAGTCCGCCTGCGGTGAAACTGATGTTCGTTCCGCCGACAGCAAGCGCGCCGCCGTCCGGCAGAGCTTGCACGCTGCTGAAGCTGTCAGCGCCGGCCCCGCCTACGTAGGTTTGCCAGATTGGGTTCCCGGCGGCATCCAGACGTACCAACCAGGCCTGTTGCTCGCCAGTTGGCGGAAGACGCACGGCGACATCGGATAACGCATTGGAGCTATTGGAGTCGCCAGCCAAAAAGTAGCCTCCTAGAGGCGCCGGAGCAACGCCTCGCAAGAAGTCGTTTCCAGCGCCGCCATAGTGGCTGAACCACTGTGGAACGCCGTTTGCGTCCATCTTTACTGTAGCCGAATCCACGCTCGCGACATAGGCGCGCCTCTGGATGTTCATATTCAAATTGGATATGGCGCCGTCAACGATGCCAAGCAGAAGTACGCCGCCATCCAGCGCTGGAGCAATCTGCGCGGCGCTTACAGTGTTGGGGTCGGCGCCAATGTAGGCAAAACTCAGCGCCTGGCCCTGAAGGTTGTAGCGTACCGCCGCCATCGATTGGCCGGCAGGTTGCGGCGTCGTCGAGTTCAGACCGCTGTAGCTCGCAAAGGGGACGTTCGCCTGGGAGAGCAGAAAAATCGTTCCACCTCGGGCGCAAACATCGAACCCAAATTCGCTATCTACCGCATCGGTGAATGAAGTCGACCAGCTCTGGCTGGATGGATCGGCCGCCGTGCAACTGGCCTGCCAGGGGTAGTAAGTCAGGAGCGCCAGCAGGCTGCAATTGCCATCTCTGCGCAGACAGTTGTCGTCGGGGGCGCAGCCTGCGAATGAAAGCAGCGCGGCCAGGGTGATGGTGTTCCTTCGCATGAGAACAGCTTGCGATGCTCCGCGATCCCGTCAAGGAAGCTCGGCTTTCCCGCCGGATGCGCACGGTTTTGAAATTCATCATGATTTTAGAGCAAAAGCCGATGGGTCCATGGGGGAAGATGCATGGCAGGCGATCCCCGGGAGAGCAACATGGGCTCAACATTTGGCGGACTGGAAATATCAAAACGCGGGCTGGTGGTTCATCAAACGGCGCTGAACACCGTCGGACATAACATCTCCAACGCTGACAATCCAAACTACGCGCGCCAGCGCGTTGCCATGCAGAGCACGGACCCGCTCTACGAGCCATCATTCAATCGCGCTCAAGGTCCTGGCATGATTGGCCAGGGCGTGGAGATCGCATCGATTGAACGCGTGCGCGACGCCTTTTATGACGATCAGATCATCGATCTTGAAAACTCCAAGAACATGTGGGAAGCCCGCCAGAACTATCTGGTCCAGATGGAACACGTCTTCAATGAACCCAGCGATAACACGCTGCGATCATTGACCGACAAATTCTGGGGTGCATGGCAGGAGCTGGCAAACTTCCCGGCGGAGATGTCGCACCGCGAGGTTGTGCTGGAGCGCGGACAGGCGTTGACGACGCGAGTCAACGATATCTACACCAAACTGGCTGAACTGCGCCAGCAGGCCAACAACGAAGTCAATACCACAGTCGATCAGATCAACTCGCTGGCCACTGAAATCCGCGATTTGAACATACGCATTCTCAAGAGTCAGGCGCTGGGCGATAGTCCAAATGATCTGCTCGATCGACGCGATGCGGCGCTGGAGTCGCTTTCTCAGCTGGCCAATGTGCGCGTGGGCCGCAACGATCGCGACGAGGTCTTTGTATTCATCGGCGAGCAGGCGCTGGTGCAGGGCGAGATTCTGCATAAGCTGCGCACCGAGCCGGATGCCAACAACGAAGGCATGTCGCGCATTGTCTGGGCCCACAATGATCGCGACTTGATTCTTGGCGGCGGCAAGCTGATGGGCTTGCTTGACGTGCGCGATCACGCCATCGTCGAGCGCATCAATGCCGTGGATACCTTCGCCGTAAACCTCACGGACGTGGTCAATGAAGCGCATCGCGACGGTTTTGGCTTGAATGGCTCGACCAATCGCGATTTCTTTCATCTGCAGCCGCTTTCGCCCAATGCGCGCGGCAGCTACCAGCTGCAAAATGCGGCGGCCAATTTTGACCTGAATCAGGACGGAACAGCCGAAGTCACCGCCGTCTTTCGCGTGACCGGAACCAATGTGGTCGATCCAACGCGGCGCGTTGGCGTCGATGGTACGCTTTCTCTGATGCGCAATGACGCGGCCAATACAGTGGTGCGCATCGACTACTCGCGCGACGACACGATGAATGATATCATTCGCCGTATCAATGACAGCGATGCTGGCGTAGTCGCCTACATGAGCCATGACAACCAGCTGGCGATCAAGGCCCTCACCGCCAGCGATGATCGACGCTCCAACTTCATGATCCGCCATCTGGAAGATTCCGGCGAACTGCTGGTCGGCTATGCCGGAATTCTGAATAGCGCCGGAGAAGCCGGCGCCTATGACTTCCGTAGAGTCAATGAGATCGCCAAGCTGCGCTCGCCCCTCCAGGACATCACTCTGACGCCGATCTTTCATCCCTCGGCCTATATGCAGCTTTCAGCACAGGTTGCACGCGATCCGGCCTCCATAGCTGCAGGACGCGGCGCCGACATCGGCGGCACCGGCGACTACAACCAGGCCGGCGGGGCCGGCGATGGTTCCAACGCCCTCTTGATTGCCGCCGCCCTCAAGCAAGAACGGCGTATGATCGGCGACGCTGCAAATACCGAGGAATTCTACACACAGCTGATCGCCAGGTTGGGTACGGAATCGCGCGCCGCGGAAAACAACGTGCTGCGCCAGAAGGACGACCTTGTTCACCTCAACAAAATGCGACAGAGCGTCATGGGCGTCAGTCTCGACGAAGAGATGAGCAATATGGTGCAGTTTCAGCACAGCTACAATGCCTCGGCGAAGGTGATCAGCACCCAGGATCAGATTCTGGATACGATCATCAACCGGCTAAAGATTTGAGCCCGTTATCTAAAACAAAAATGAGCGATCAGAGAGGACAGGAACGATGATACGAGTCACCGACCTGATGAAAAACGGACAACTGGTGCGCAACTTGAGTCGCCAGCAGTACGAATTCGACCGCGTGCAGAATCAGCTGGCCACCGGTCAGCGCATCGAGCGGCCCGGCGACGACCCATCAGCCGCCGCCAACCAGATGCATTTTCGAACGCGCCTGGAGGAGCTTTCGCAGTTCGACAGTACGCTTTCCGAAGCGCGCAACCGGCTGAATCTGATGGATGGCGAGCTGGATCGAGTTGGCTCGATCTTCCAACGAGTGCGCGAACTGGCCGTGCAGGCCTCTAACGGCATCTATCAGGGCGACAATGCTTTTGAGCTGAAGAATGCAATTGCCAAGGAAGTAGATCAGCATCTGCGGGCGCTGATCGATATTGCCAATGGACGCGATGGCGTCGGCCGGCCGCTTTTTGGCGGCCACGTGGCGGAGCGTCCGCCCTTCGAGCCCATTGAATCGAACATCCGCGGTTTGCGCGGCGTGGAACTGGCCAACCAGATCATTTCTGTAGAATACCGCGGCGATATTGGTCGCCAGTTGCGTGAAGTAGAACGCGGGCAGTACCTCGACGTAAACATCCCGGGCAACCGCGTTTTTTGGGGAACAAACATGACGCTCACTGGCAGCGTCGAGAATTCCGGCTACAGCGCGACCACCGACCAGAGTTTCAAAATCGACGGCGTAGAAATTCGCGTGGCGGCCGGCGACACCATCGATGATATCATCGACAAAATCAACAATGCCAATCTGGAAGTACGCGCCTCCAAGATTGGTCAGGATTTTGTTTCCTTGCATACGACGACGCCGCACCAGATCTGGCTGGAGGATGTCGAGGGCGGCACCACGCTGCGCGACATCGGACTGATCAATCCCGAGAAATCGCAGCCGCCCAACAACTACAGCGAAACGGCGCGCCTGTCCGGCCTGTCGATCTTTGATGTTCTGATCAAATTTCGCAATGACCTCCTGGCCGGCGATCAGCTGGAGATTTCCGGCCGCGACCTGGGCAACCTCGATGAGTCATTGAACAATGTTCTCCGCTATCGTTCCGAAGTGGGCGCACGACAGAATCGCGTCGATGAACATGACAAGCGGGTCTCGTGGGATAAGAGCTATATGACCGAGTTGCTGGCGCAAAGCGAAGGCATTGATGTTCCGGAAACTATCATCAACCTGAAGTGGCTGGAAACAGTGAACAACTATGCAATGAATGTCGGCGCCCGGATCATACGTCCGCAATTGATGGACTTCCTCCGTTGAACGCCCTCGAACCAAAGAAGATGACGACACTGGCAACGAAAGCGCTTGGCGAAGTTGAAATAGCTGCGACTGATGTGATCACCTTCGCCGACGGCCTGCTGGGCTTTGGCGATCGACGCGACTTTGTGCTGCTGGCTGAATCCGGCGAGTCGGTCTTCAAATGGTTGCAGTCGACAGAGGAGCCCGGCCTGGCCTTTGTGGTGATCGAACCTGAACTTTTTCTGCGCCAGGCCTATCGTCCGCAACCGGCGGCTGGCGAATTGGAGTCGCTTGGCGTCGATGGCGTGGAGCAGTGTTCGGTTTATCTCATTGTGACCATTCCGCAAAACAATCCGCGCGGCATGACCGCCAACCTCCAGGGCCCGGTACTGATCCACAAAGGGTCGCGCCGCGGTCGCCAGGTCATTTCCAATCATCCGGAGCATCTGGTACGCGTATCGATTATGGAACAACTGGAAGGCTGACGTGCTGGTTCTGGCGCGCAAAGTTAACGAATCGATCATGATCGGCGACGACATCGAAGTCGTCGTCGTCGATATCAAGGGCGATCAGATCAAGCTGGGCATACGCGCGCCGCGCAACGTCAGCGTGCATCGGTCCGAAGTTTATCGCGAGATCCAGGAACAGAACAAACGCGCCGCAGAAAGCGCGCCCGCGTCGCTAGAGGGTCTGGGCGACCTGCTAAAAAAGCGCAAGCCGGGTTCATGAAGAGGGCCGCCTGCAGCAGCGTCCTGCTTGCGCTGCTCCTGGGCGCCGGTGAAGTTTCGGCGCAGGCCTTGCCTGGCGCCGATGCGCCGCCTGGAGGTCCTTCCGGACCAAGCGTCGGCCTCCAACGCGGCGTCGTTTACCCCAGGCCCGGCGCCAGTTTTGAAACGCGCGTCCTCAACCGGCGTCAGGTCAGTCATATCCTCATAGAGAACGAAGACGGACACAGCTATCTTACGATGCTTGTTGTGCATGCACGCTACTGGGCCTATCACGCCATGCCGCACGCCCTGCGCTATCCCTGTCGCGATGCCAGCGAGTGTCTGCGCGAACTGAAACGTTTGGACGCCTTCTTGAAAACTGGCTGGAACCTGGGCCTGCGTCTCGACGGCTCGTTGATCCTGGAATTGATTTACTATCCGCCGCCTCAGGGTTGAGCATCGTCTGCTTCGGCCGGCAACTTTTCAAAGCCGATACGCCAGAGCGCCGTGCCGCGCAAGTGAAGCTCGCCAGCCAGCGATTGCATACGCCGGCGCGTTTCAGCATCGGCAAAGTTGGCAGGATAGGCGGCGCCGATCACGGTGAGCGTTCCCGAATCTTCTCGGCGGCAGCTGTAACGACGGCACAATTCCTCGCCGTGCGATTCGCTGAGCGGGCGCGGCTTTTTTCCGGGACGGCGCCATTCGTAGCCATAGCCCGGCACGCCCATCCAGATCCGACCGGCAGGGAAGGCCTGCAGCGTGAGCTCCATGTTCTTTCGCACCCAGTACAGATGGGTAACAGGACCTGGACTGAGCATATGGTAATCGTAGGTCATTGACACCAGTTCGTCGACATGCGCAGCGATGCGCGGCAAATCAAAAAAGGCAATCTGATCTGCCGTACCCTGTAGCGGCGGCGTGGCTGCGATGCTCAAGACGCTATTTTGCCTGACGACTTGCTGGCGAAGTTCTGCAAGGAAACTGATAAAATCCGTGCTGCTGGCAGCGCCCAGATATTCAAAATCAATGTGCAGCCCATCGAAGCTCTCCCGTTCCAGCAGGGCGGCCAGGCGATGAGCGGCATTGCGACGCGCCGACGACGATCGCAGCATCGCCGCGCCATCGCGGGCGCCGCGCAGCGATATCAATGGAAAAAGCCGACGCCCCCGACGCAACTGAGCAAGCTGCCTTTGTGCGGCAGCGCTGAGCTGCGGTCGTGCATAGAGTTCGCCCCGCGCATTCAATCGATAAACGCCCAGGCACAGCGTACTGTAGCCCGCCAGTCTTCGCTGCAGATGCGAAGCATGAAAGGATTCCGGAATCAGGTAAGCCCACTGGTCAATGCGTCGCGGCGAGGCGTCCGGGCCCGAGGCCTCCTCTGCGCTCTGCGTACAGGCGAAGGCAAAAAGAGAAATAAGCACAAGAATCGCAGCTCGCTGCGCGATCTGGCTGGCGCGCCAGTTAATCATGGACCGCCCGTCGCCGCAACCGGCGGCAGAACCTTACAGGCGCCCGAGGCCACCACTTCGCCGCGTTGATTTTTCCATTCAACTTTCATTTCCACTGCCTGCAGGCGTGCAATCTTTCGTATGACTTCAACGCGGCAGGTAATGGTATCGCCGGGATAGACCGGTCGTTTGAAGCGCTGCGAAACCTCGAGGGCAACGGTCCCCAGTCCTGGCAAACGCATGCCGAGCACCGGAGCAAGCAGGGACGCTGTCAAACCGCCGTGCGCTACACGAGCCCCAAAGGGCGTGGTCCTCGCATATTCCTCATCAACGTGCACTGGATTGAAGTCGCCGCTGATGCCCGCATAAAGATAGATATCGCTCTCGCTGATCGTTTTGGCAAAGAAGGCGCTGTCGCCGACGTTGATTTCAGCAAAGCTCCTGCCCCTCTGGTACATGTTGCATTGCAGCGACCTGCCCCGCTCCTGTCAATCGTCCCGTAAAAACTGGTAGACTGTGCTGCTAGCGGGAGCGCACTCTTACACAGCGATTTGGCCTATGGATCAAAGACACCAGGATTACATTGATTACTACAAAGCGCGGATGAAAAAGTACGAGGGCAATCCGCTGTACCCGCACTCCTATGCCGCCGAAAAAGCGATTTACGAAGCGCTTGCCAGCTGCAAAGAACTAGCCGAATTCAAGTCAAAACTCGAAGCGGGCAAGCTGAATCTCAAGGTCGCCCTGGCGCTGGTCAAAGATCAGGAGACAGCGGAAAAGAAGCACTGGGAAGAATTGAAGGAGCCAATTCGCGCCGCCGGTTGCCAGCGCATTCTGGATGTCATCGACTCCTTTGACGACGTGATGCAAATGATCGACGCGACCAACTTGCTGCGCCAGGAAACCAGCAAATTGATCTCCGTCGATGGATTTGCGGACTATTTCTATAGCGATTTCATTGGCATCGAAAACATTGAAGAAGACGAGAAGGGCGAAGTTCCTGCGCGCTGGCGCAAGGAGCGCGACGAGGCTGTTCGCCATGCCTATGAAGAAGCGCACAAGCTATTTCGCGAGGTTACGCTGCCGCGCGCCAGGGAATGGAAGCCAGACTGGCAAATGGATCACGACCTGGTGTGGGAAGATCGGCACCGCCGGTTGATTCCGATTCCCGATGAGAGCGTGAAACGCCGCATTCCTGAGCACAAGAAATATCTGGGGATCTGAGATGCCAATCGACCAGAGTACCGCCGATTCGATTCTGGGAACCTTCCGTGGAATGGCCAGGGACGTGGCCGCGCGAAAATTGAGCGGTCCGGCGGTAGACGACATGAACGCCGTGCTGGCAGAGATGGAGCGCCTGGCCAAGGAGATGGATGATATCATCTCCTATACTACGAAGCTCACTACTGAGGATCTTTTTGTTAAGTTCAGCAACGCCTACTCTAAAGCGCTGGCTGCGGCCGCCCAGAGTCAGGGACAGGCCACAGATGACGACAGTCTGCTCAAACAAAGTCTAGGCGCTTACGAAAACAGCTACAATACGCTCAAGTCTGATCCCAAAAATCAGCATCTCTTACCGCCACTGCAAAAGCTGCTGGCCCTGGGAAAATCTGGCGTCAGCTATCCGGTCTTTCTGCGTAAGGCCGAAGAGCAGGGACTGTTTGCCGAAATGAATGCCGGCAGCCCTGGTCCAAACATTGAATTTGAACTGCACTGTGCAGAAGTCATGGGTTATCCGCTGGAAGTGGAGATGAAGCGCAAGATCAAGCAGGGATTCGAAGAGCTCTGCGCCAGACACCCCTTTCACATTGCCGATCCCCTGGAATTCCGTTTGATGCGCCAGAAGGTAGAATGGGAATACGCGCCGCGCCTGGCTCGCTGGAAGGGAATTCTGGATCGCTGGGAAAGAATGATCAGCATGGTTACAGACTGGCTGGATGCGCACTGCGAATTTGCTCCGCGCGATGAACGCTGGCTGGATCCTATCGATCCATCGCGCACGCCGATCAACATTGCGCGCACCAAGGAATGTCAGCCGGGTCGCCTGGCCGTCCGCGAATCCGTCTTCCACGAATACTTTGGGCTGCGCTGGGACGATATCTGGACGCACGAGACCTATCAGGCGGAACTGAAGGCGGCGCGCATCTGGGACTCTGATGAACGCACTCGCTTGATTCAGGAGGCCTACCGCTGCTGCAAACCGGGCGGCGCTCCGGAGAAGTCAACCATCCAGCAAAACGAAGCGCTACATCGCAGCGGCGGCTTGCGTCACCCGCGAAATCTGGAGCGTTTTGGCACCGAGCAAAAGCCCGGACCAGGCTACAAATTTCGCGATTTCGCTGAGTTTGTAAAATAGCCGCGCACCGCTGCTCATACAACTGCGATGGACTACACGCCGCGCACTTTGCTCCGGCATCTTCTGGCCACGCTGCTGCTGACAGCGATTCCGCTGCGGCTTGCAGAGGACTGGCGGCTCTGGCTGCAGCGTAACGCCGCACTGTTGCTTTTGCTGTTCGCAGGGGCCCTGTTTGTGGGCCTGCTCTCGGATCGACTTGCAGAAAGCAAAGCCTTGACTCGTTGTCTACTGCGCTGGTTGGCCGGGCGACGCGGTCAGCCACGCTTGCTGCGTCGTCTGCACCGGGATCGGGGCGAGCTGCGGGGCGGCTGGCGCCTGGCGTATCTCTGGGCCTCCTGCTCCCGGTGCCTGGCCTGGTGGCTGGGCGGCCTCTGCGGCGCGCTGCTGGGCCTCGGATTTGCTCTGGCCTGGCAGCGCGAACAGGTCTGGATCATGTCGCTTTTCTACGGGCTGCTGGCCTCCTCTTTGGCCTCGCTTTGTGCAGTTACTGCATTTTTGTTACGTGAAAGCCGGCAAGAACGAGCGAATATTGAAAGCAAATGAATGCGCCCTGTACGTTTTTTCAATGCCGCGAGCGGGCGCTGTGTTATACTGACCGCAATAACGTCGGTTTCAAGCCGCTCAGAAAGTTGAGGCGGCCATAGCAATCTTCTCATGGACGTTGACGGCATACTCCGCACGCACTACTGCCACCGCGGCCACAACATAGCTGAGCTGACTCATGAGCTGCCGCTGCTTTTTGTATTTTTGCGACAGCTGGGCTGCATCTTCTGTCGCGAATCCTTGATCGACCTTGGCAAGCAGAGACAGGCCATCGAGCTGGAGGGTTCGGCAATCGTGCTGGTGCATATGAGTTCGCCAGAAGAGGCTGCCGAAGTCTTTGAGCGTTACGGACTGCGCGACGTAATCCATCTCAGCGATCCCGGACAGAAGATCTACCGCGCCTTCCAATTGCAGCGCGGTTGGGGCCGTCGCATGCTTGGCTGGAAGGTCTGGACGCGCGCTCTTGCATTGCGACTGTTGGGCGGAGTTCGTCAGGGCCCGGTGATGGGCGACGTCACGCAAATGCCGGGTATATTTTTGGTCTATCGCGGGCAAGTCGTAAGCGCGCACCGTAACAGCAGCGCCGCCGAACGACCGGACTATGTTGAGATGGCGCGCTATCCCTTTGAGACCCGATCGGCAGCAAATCTTGCCGGTCTTGGCGAACCGCCTTTGTAAGCTCTGCGTCCAATCAGCTATGACCGGGACGCCAAGAGCCATCGTACTCTCCTTCATTTTCCTTTCGCTTTTTGCCAGCTGCAAGCGAGAAGCGCAGGATGCGGCGCCCAGCATTGCTGAAAGACGCGCTTCGGAGAGCGTCGCGCCGGCGCCGCCGGGCGGCGCTGCCGATCAACTTGCCGGGGATGAATCGGCCGGCGAGGAGCAGGAGCTCAACTCGCGCTTTTCCGGCGGAAGCCTGGAAAGCGCTGAATTGGGACCTTTTGCGGCGGCAGCCGACCGAACTCTTGAATACTCAATCGCTTTAAACTATCGAGTCGACAATTTTCCGGCGTCTCGTCGCGCACTGTTTACGATCGCCCGAAAGTATGGCTACTTGAGCTCATCGGAAGCCGCCGTCGGCGAGCGCAGCGACATGAATGCAGTGGTGCGGGTACGCGTCCGCGATCTGTTTCAAGCGCTTGATGAATTGGATGCCATTGGCGCGCTCCAATCAGAGAGCATTCAGACTACAGACCATACTGCGGAATTGCTCCGTCAGACTTTGCTGCAACGCCGGGAGAATCTACGTACACAGCGACGCCTGCAGGGACCGGCAACTACGCGCAGTTGGGCGGATCGTGAACGCCTGATTTCTTCTTCTGAAGATGCCGGCGATCAAGCCTACCTCGAGCAATGGGGAATTCGCGACAGAGCAGCCTGGGCAACCTTGCAAGTATCGCTGCGCGGTCCCGAGGCCCCGCAGGGGATTCGAGCCCCGCTTTACGCCAATGCCTTCATTGATCTGGCTAACTTGAGCTTGATGCTGCTTTACTATGCCATCTATCTCTTGCCGCTGTTGATCGTCTTGATTCCGCTGTGGCTCTATCGCCAGCGCCTGGTCCGTCTGTTTCGCGGCGCTGGATGGAATTGAACACGCTTCTATCAGCAGCACGGCGGCTGGAACTTCACTCTTCTGCCACCGAAGCGTCGGCCGCGCCTTGCTGAAATGCAATTGCAACGCGCTGGCGGAGAGCATCGTAAGGAATGTAGCCCCGTGTAATCGCCAGCAGTCGATCCTGGAGCCTCAGTACCAGCGTGGGATAACCGTGGATTCCGAGACGACGAGAAAAATCAAATAGTTCGCGGGTCATCTGCTCGGTTGCCGGATCATCGTAAGCGAGGGCAAATGTTTCGGCTGCAATGCCAGCATCCTGTGCCGCCGCCAGAAAGGTCGCATGATCGGTTGGGTCTTCGCCCGCGGCGTAAAACCGATGCTGCAAAGCGCTTTGATAGCGAAGGGCGTTCAAACGATCAATGCGGCCTGCGGCTACCACGGCGCGACAGGCGGGCGCTGTGTTGTAAACGAAACCGGGGTGTTTCTGGAAAAAGTCGAAATCGAAGACCGCTTGCGAAGCCTGCGCCACAGCCTGCCAGTGGCGGCTGATTTCTTGTGCCATCGGTTCCGGCATTGGCGTTTTCTCGTCGATGCGCAGCCCTCCGGGGCAGACCGTCATGGGCGTTTGATCCGCATAGTCTTGCGCCAGTCTGGCAGCGACTTCTGAAAATCCATAGCACCAGGAACACATCGGGTCCGAAAAGTAGAGAAACTCGCTTTCCATATTACTCAGGCAGACGCGCCCGCCGCCCTTCGGTTTCGGCAATCGATTTTGCTTGCACTGCGGCGGGCCGCTGAACCAAACACAGTATGCCTCGTAACCCCTTCAGTCCGCAGGACCAAAAGCGCATCTCCCAGGCTATTGCTGGCGCCGAAGGCAGGACCTCCGGAGAAATTGTGCCTTACTACGTGGCGGCCAGCGACGGCTATCCAGAGGCTGTCTGGCGTGGCGCGGCCATTGGCATGCTGGTAACACTTGCCGGAGTCTATGGTCTCTATCAATTCACCGAGCTCTGGTCTCCCTTTGGCATGGAGACGCTCTCCGCCCTGGTCATCGTTGGCGGCGCAGCCGCGGCGCTGCTTGTCAGTCTGATACCCGGACTTCGCCGCATTCTGGCCGGCAGGGCGGCTCTGGAACATCGCGTTCGAAGCCGAGCAATGCAGGCCTTTGTAGAGCGCGAAATCTTCGAGACCCGCGATCGGACCGGTGTATTGATATTCATCAGCAATTTTGAGCGCATGGTCATCGTACTTGGCGACAGCGGTATCAATGCACGCGTCAAGCAAGAGGAATGGCAGAGTGTTGTCGCTCGCGTCGTACAGGGTATCAAGCAGGGTCGCGCCGCCGACGGATTGCTCGAAGCCATCGCCCTCTGCGGCGAGTTGCTGAAACGAAGGGGGGTCGCCTTGCGAAACGACGATAGCAACGAACTGGCCAATGAATTGATTGTTGGCGATTGAAGACTGTGCGCAAGTTTCTGCTCATTTTGGCGCTGCAATTCTGGATTGTCGGGCAACTCGTTGCGCGTGAAGTTCCGCCGCTAAGCGGGCGTATCGTTGACCTGGCTGGCGCGCTTTCGCCAGCGACGATCCATTCGGTGGAACAGCGTCTGGCCGATCATGAGCGGGAGACAGGCAACCAGATTGCCATTTTGATCGTGCCGTCGCTGGAAGGCGATCCAATAGAAGATTATTCTATCCGGGTAGCCGAGCAGTGGCGTTTGGGAACAGCCAAGAATGACAATGGCATTCTCTTTTTGATTTCTACGGGAGATCGACGCATGCGCATCGAAGTGGGCCAGGGCCTTGAGGGCGCCTTGACTGATGCCCAGGCGTCGCGTATCATTCGCGAAACTGTGGCGCCGCTTTTTCGCGAAGGTCGCATGGATGACGGAGTTGTCGCCGGCGTGGAGAAAATCATGGCCGCCGTCGCCGGCGAATACGTCGCCGATCCGGGCGATCGGTCTGAATCGTCCTCCGAAGATGCGTTAGACGCGAGTCAACTGCCCTTTGCCTTCATTGTCTCTCTGGCGCTGGCTTTCGTAGCATGGCTGATGCTGCGCCACGCCCTCTGGAGTCGCAGCACAATGAGCTGGCCCTTTTTTTTTCCGCTGAATGGCGTCTTTTCTCTGCTGCTGGTTGGTCCCACGCTCTTGGTTCGCGGCGCTGTCCTTGCAAGCTTTGGCGCCGCCATTGCAGTTGGATTCTTTGCGCTTCTCATCTTTTACAAGCTTCGCTGGCAACGTAGCGGGCGTCCCCATCCAGAAGCAGAAAAGGTTATCGTTGGCGGCATTCTTGATATTGGACTGCAGATCCTGTTGCGCAGCGGGCGCCGTAGTTCCTGGAGCAGCGGCGGCGGATTTTCTGGCGGCGGCGGGGGCTTTTCCGGGGGCGGCGGCGGATTCTCTGGCGGAGGCGCTTCAGGATCATGGTAAGCCGGCAGATGATTGCGCGCCGCAAGCGCTTCGTCGGCATGCGGTGGGCGCCTGTACTCTGGGCGCTGCTTGCCACAGGCACGCTGGCAGCTCGACCCATTCCGCCGCTGAGCTCCCGCGTTGTCGATGAGGCTGGCATGCTCAGCGCCCATGCGCGAACGCAGCTGATTGCACAATTGAAAGACCATGAACGCGCGACATCCAATCAAGTTGCCGTCTTGATTATCGCCAGCCTGCAGGGCGAGGACCTGGAACAGTTTTCCATCCGCGTAGTTGAGCAATGGAAGCTGGGCGATCGGCGCAAGGATAACGGCGCGCTCCTGTTGATTGTCCGCGACGATCGCAAGATGCGCATCGAGGTTGGACAGGGACTGGAAGGCGCTCTGACCGACGCCCGATGTTCTCGCATTTTGCGCGATGAATTGAAACCGCGATTTCGCCAGGGCGATTTCGACGGCGGCGTTCGCGCCGGCGTTGATGCAATCCTTGGCAGCATTTCCGGGGAGTACCAGGCCGACGATGAACTGGATTCGTTGGATTGGGTCGGATTGATTCGAGTGCTGATATTCTGCTGGATTCCGGCCATTTTTTTGCACGTTTTCTGGCGCCCAGCGCTGTATGCTCGCGGCGTAGTAGCATGGCTATGGTTTCTTACGCTGACGGCCCTGCGGCTCGTTCTGCTGGCCTATCCGCTCTACTGGCTGCACTGGCCGCCGCTCGATGCAATGGCGATATGGCTTGCGGCGCTGGCCTTCCCGCTGCTGATTCTCTACAAGCTTGTACAGTCGGCAAAGGGCGGAAGGAGCAGGAGAGGATCCTCCTCGACAGGAGATAACTCGGACACAGGCGACAGTCTCTGGTCCTCGTCTAGCAGCTCGGACAGTTACAACAGCAGCAGCTCTTCCAGCAGCAGCGATTCAAGCGACTCTTTCAGCGGCGGAGGCGGCGATTTCTCCGGCGGCGGGGCCAGTGATAGTTGGTGAAACTATGTTTTCCAGCAACGTAAGAGCGTGGCGCGACGCAGGCGCCTTTTTTGATTTTCAAGGGCATCAATGTTTCTATCGTCAGGCGGGCCAGGGGCCGGATCTATTGCTGCTGCATGGTTTTCCCACTTGCAGCTACGATTTCGCGAAAATTGCGCCAGGTCTGGAAGCGGATTGGAGAACGCTCTGTGTCGATTTTCTTGGGTATGGATTTTCGGACAAACCGCGCCGTCACAAGTACCTGGTAGGGGAGCATGCCGACCAAATCGAAATGTTGCTGGATAAGCGCGGCATTTCCAAATATCATCTGCTCGCCCATGATTACGGCGATACAGTCGCTCAAGAGCTGCTGGCCCGCGAACTGGAAAGAGGCTCTACGCGAATACGCAGCGTGATCTTGCTGAACGGCGGGCTCTTTCCCGAAGTCCATCAGCCGCGAATGATCCAACGATTGCTGCTTGGTCCGGCCGGACCACTGATCGCCAGGCTGCTGAACGCTCGCCGATTCGAACGCAGTTTTTCGGAAATTTTTGGCGCTTCCACGCAGCCCTCTCGGACAGACCTGGAAGAACATTGGAGTTTGATCGAATACAAGGGCGGGCCGGCCATCTATCACCTCTTGATACGCTACTTAAACGAGCGTCGCCGTCATCGGCAGCGCTGGGTCGGCGCTCTACAAGAGTTCAAGCGACCGATGCGCTTCATCAACGGCGGCGCCGATCCTGTTTCCGGCGCACACATGGCCAGGCGCTATGGCGAGCTGATCGCCAATCCAGATATTGTCCTTTTGCCTGAACTCGGTCACTATCCGCAGTGGGAAGATGCGCAGGCAGTACTGGATGCTATTCATGCCTTCTATCGGTCGCAGGGAGACTGATCGCCAGTCGACTACTTGCCGACACAAAAAATAGAGAAGATCCGCCCAAGGATTTCCTCATTGTCAATGCGGCCGGTAATCGCGCCGGCGTCTTCCAACGCTTGATCCAGATCGAGAGCGACAATCTCCTGTGGCGCGCCCACGGACCAGTGTTGCAGGCAGCGCTGCAAGGACTCGATCACTCGCTGCAGGTGAAAGCGATGACGTTCCTCGAGCAACAGCGCCTCGCTGGAATGCAGCTGAAAGATCTCGCCCTCCAGGGCGGCGCGTAGATCCTCAAGTCCTTCGCCGGTGACGCAGGAAAGCGACAGCCAGCGCTCGCCAGGCCATTGTTTACTGGCATCGGCGGCGCGCTGTTTTACGCCGGACAGGTCGCTCTTGTTGAGAATGCGCAGCACGGCGCCATCGATGCCAAAGTCTTCGATGGATTCCAGCGGTTCCGATCCATCGATGATGTGCAGAACCAGCTGACTGCGCGCCATTGTCTCTCGCGCCAGGCGCACTCCCTGGCTTTCAATGTGATCGCCCGTCTCGCGCAGCCCGGCGGTATCCACCAATCGCAAACGCACTCCTTTAAAATCGATTTCCTCGCTAACATAGTCACGTGTCGTACCGGCAATCGGAGAAACGATCGATCGATCCCAACCCAGAATGCGATTCATCAGCGAAGACTTGCCGGCATTGGGGGCGCCAGCCAGCGCCGCCTGAACGCCGGCGCGTAGTCGCTCGGTTTCTCGCGCGCGTTGTAACAGGAGCTCGATTTCCTTTATCAGGAGACGAGCGCGCTCCATCCGCTGTGCAAGACTTTCAAAACTCAGATCTTCCTCTGCGAAATCGATTTCAGCTTCTGTCTCTGCCTTCAAATGAATCAGCGCTGATCGCACCCGCGAACTGATCCGGGACAGCTCGCCTTGAAAATTCTTGCGACTTGCCTGCAGCTCCCACTCGCTGCGTGCGGTGACGATACGATGTACGGCCTCTGCTCGACTGAGGTCCATCTTGCCGTTCAGATAGGCGCGACGTGTGAACTCGCCTGGGCGCGCCGGTCGAATCGCTCCGCCCGCGGCATCCAGAATGGCGCCGGTCATTTGCGCCAGTAGCAGCGGATTGCCATGCAGCGATAGCTCGGCACAATCCTCTCCGGTATAGGAAGCTGGCGCCGGATAGTAGGCAGCAAGCCCATCGTCGATTAGTCGGCTGCCGCCATCGCTGAATTCGCAATAGAAACTATGGCGCGGCCGGGCCGCAAAGTCCGGAGTTGTTTGGCGGCCAGCGCTCAGACAGTGCCGACGCAGCGCTGCCAGCGAATCCGGACCGGATAGCCGGATGATGCCAACAGCGCCCTGCGATTGAGCGCTGGCAATTGCAACGATCGTCGCCTTATCGGCGATTGCCGATATCGTCATCCAGCGGCCGCTCTTCCGTCACGCGATTGCCAATGCTGTCATCGCCGGGGAATTCGCCAAATTCATCATCGCCGCGAGGAGCGCGGTTGCCGCCGGCTGTCTCTCCGCCGCGACGACCAGGGCCGCGTTGACCACCTCGCCCGCCGCGCCCGCGACGACCGCCTTCCTCAAGGCCTTCCGCCGAACGACCGCGCTGATTTGCGGGTATGACACGAACTCGCTTGTACACGCCGTTGCCATCCGACTCAGTGAAAACACGCTCGTCCTTTTCCAGGGTGAGGTGAACGATTCGGCGTTCATAGGGGTTCATATAGTTGAGCAGCACGGCGCGACCGCTGCGAGCCACTCGCTCTGCCATCCGCTCGGCAAGTTTTGTAATGCTCTTCTGGCGCCGCTCGCGGTACGATTCCACATCGACCATTACACGCTGCCCCTTGCGCGTACGGGTATTAACGATCAGGTTAACTAGAAACTGAATCGCATCCAGCGTGCGTCCGTGTTTGCCGATCAAAAATCCAGACTCTTCGGAACCCAGCTCAACATAGAAATTCTCATCGCGCTCTCCGGTGCGAATGATCCAGGCATCCACGCCAAGGCGCGCCACTATGCTGAGCAGCGCGCCGCGCACATGTACTTCGAAAGGCGTAGCGTCTACGGGCAATACGCGCAGGACCCCCTGATCTCGCTTCACCAAACGCATCAGCCCTGTAGTCTGACCGGCGCTCTCGAAACTTACCTGCTCGCGCGATGCCTGCAATTGGTCCAGTGCGTATGCCTCGGCATCGCCGCGCGCTTTTCCCTCGATTTCCAGCAAGTAGTAGCTCATTGAATTCTCCCTGTTAGTAGACTGCTTATCAGCCGCTCAACTGCGAGCCACGGCAGCGGCATCATCTCTTCCAAAACGGTTGGTAGCCAGCTGCCAGATAATCGCGATCAAATTCTGCACGGTCCAGTACAGCGTAACACCACTGGGAATTTGCCAGAAGAAGAACAGCATCATGATTGGCATCATATACATGATTGTCTTTTGCTGCTGGTCAACGGACACCATCGTCAGTCGCTGCTGTACGAGCTGCGAAGCTGCCATGATTAGCGGTAATATATTGATCGCGACATTTAGATATGGCAGATGACCAACTGTGTCGGGAACGCTCAGATCATGAATCCAGAATATGAACGGGCTCTGCCACAGTTCAATCGATTCAGAAAAGGCGCTGTACAATGCAATAAAGATGGGCATCTGAATCAGCATCGGCAGACAGCCTTTCATCGGGTTGATGTTGTGCTTCTTGTAAAGCTCCATCACCTTCTTTTGCTTCTCCTGAGGATTGTCCGCGTATTTTTCGTTGATCCTATCCATTTCCGGTCGCAGCAAAGACATCTTCTTCATGCTGCGCGCCTGGATTTGATTGAGCGGCCAGGTGACCAGTTTGAAACTTACTGCAATGATAATGATTACCCAACCATAGTTACCAACATACTGATACAGAAATCGCATCAGCCAGACAATACCATCGCGAATTGTGGAGAAATAGCGCAAGAAACTGGAGTTATAAAGCACGCCGCGAGCATGCTCATCGGGCGCCGCCTGACCAAATTCGGCCGCCATCAAGGCCGGATTCTGAAAGCGGTGCGCATCGTCATTGCGCGGACCAACGTACACTTTGTTGTCGATCAACAGCAGATCACTGCGGGATTTCTGCTGCGAGAGTATCAAGGCGCGATTGCCGCGGTCCGCGCCGACAAAGCTGCCGTCTGCTTGCATCAATCGATCCGGCCCTCCGAAATCGACCGATTGGTCCTGACTGGCGGCAAGGCGGAATTGTTTGAAGAATGCTGTGAAACGGCGTTTGCCGCTTTCGTCTTCCTTGTTTCGATCCTTCAGTCCGTCCGGCGTGTGTACTGGATTCAGGTTGTCCCCGAGAAACTGATCGTAGGCAAAGAAATAGCGGCTCTTGCTGCCCATCAATTCCAGACTGTTATCGGCGCCCTGCACCGTGTGGTATTCCTCGCCCTCATTGCGGCTATTGCAGCTAAAGGGATTGCCGCATGACATTCCTCCGCCGCCGGCGGTGTTCATCAGAATGTCGAGGCTGTCATTGTAGTAATAGAAGCGTCCGTAGGCATACTGTGCCGGGTCTTCGCCAGGACCGACTTGCGGCCCAAGATCGCCGAAAGTCTTAAAGTACATTTCCGCGCCCCAACGAAATTCTCGGTGTTCCAGATTTCGAAAGGCAGTAAGCTGGTGAAAGTAATTCTCTCCCGGAAGAAAGCGGTAGATTTTGGTCAGTTCAAACTTGTAGCCTTTCAGCGAGACCGGCAGTGTGTAACGCACTTCAACAATTCCGCTGTCTGGATCCTTCTTCACGTGTACAAGCCGAAAGTTGGCGGCATTGAGCGGCGGATCTCCAACTTCATCGCGGGGGCCGCCCCAGTAGGCATGCAATTGAAAATCCATCCCATTGCCGCGTGTAACTTCCAGCGCGTGGTTCGCAAGGCCCGTGGGATCGTTGCTGCGTTGAATTACGTGTCCGGGTATTGTAAGTAGATCGTGCTGCTTCAAATACAGCCGGGCGATGCGTGCGCCTCGAGTAGATAGTTCGACGATGAGGTTTTCGGTGACGATCCGCGTAATCTGCCCTGGATTTCCATCCGGCAGCCGTGCAAACTGAAACTGCTCGCCGCCCGATTCGAGAGTTTCGCTTTGCACATCCGGGTTTGGCGGCGGCGGCGGCGTCTGATCCTTTTTCAAATAGTTTTGAACGAGGATCACTCCCAGCACTCCAATCACAGCTATGGCAAGAAAGGAGGAGGTTCCTGGCTTTTTCTGATTTTGGTCCTGATTTTCCATTGTTCTAATTGCTCGGTTGTTGGTTTGGCGCGACGGTTGCCGTTGAATCATCGGGGACGGCGGGATCGAAATAGCCTTGAGACAGCGGATTGCAGCGCAGGATCCGCCAGGCGCTTTTCCACGTAGCCCGACCAAAACCGTAGTGTTCGTAGCATTGGGCGGCGTACTCGGAACAGGTCGGATAGAATCGACAGCGATTGCCGAGGATTCGGCCCGGGTAGCGTTGGTAAAATCGAATCAATGCAATGGCCGTGTGATTCATGGCGGTTCGGTTTTCAGGGCTCCGGATTTCTGGAGAGCGTTGCGCAGCGCTTCGGATCGCTCTTGAGACTCCCATTTGGCCCAGCGTGGAAAGGGCAAGATAGCGATTCTCCATCCGGGCAGCAGATCGTTCATCCATGGATTGAGCGCCTCGCGCGTGATCCGCTTCAGTCGATTACGTACAACCGCATTGCCGGAGCGACGTCCGACACAGACTGCAGCCAGGCTTGGGCCCTCCGCGCGATGAGTCAGCAGTGTAAAGCCGCCATACTTCTGGTAGCGACCATCATCGAAAAGCCGACCGAAATCCTTTCGATCGCGAAGCGTAGCCCTGCGAAGATTGCCGGTTCCCAAATCTACTTCTTGAATACCTGGTCGGAAACCGAAAGCCGGTAGCGCCCTTTAGCCCGGCGCATGGAGAGGACCTTACGGCCGCCGCTGGAGGCCATTCTGGCGCGAAATCCATGCACACGAACCCGGCGCAATTTGTGAGGTTGATACGTTCTTTTCATGGCGAGTCTCTGGGGAAAGCGCGTGCAGTACGGCTTTCAGATAAAACGAGTATACCTTGCCAGGGTTGGGTTCAAGGTACAACGGGTCAACAGCATTTCCTGGTTGAGTCTTCTTCAGCGCGCGCAATCCCGACCGGGCGGTTTCAAGCCCCTGCGTCGCGTAATCTGTTGAACCCTTTCTTTTTTGACTTGAAGGCGCCAGGCTGCGATCGGGAACTTTCCGCTCTGGTCGATCATGCGATCGGCCCGGGTTAAGCAGTTGAAAGAGATCTGGCAAAAAGCGTTGCGCGATCTCAGACCCGAAATGCCGCCTGCGCTGCACAAAGCGCTCTCGGCAGACAGTTCGCTGCGCGAAATGAGCGGCAATTCGGGACGTAAGAGCCTCTACCTGGAGCTGCGCGACTCATCGCTTGCCCCACAGCTGCGCGGTAAATGGTCGAAGACCATTGAAAATCGACTCAGCGAGCTTACCGGCCGCCGAATTCGCCTTGAATTTCAAAGCATACAAGCAGCGAAGGCCTCTCCAACGAGCAGCTGGCTAAATCCGCACTGGACGCTGGAGCGGTTTTTGCGGACAAAAGAAAACCAGCTGGCCTGTGCAGCAATTGAAGCCGTCGCAACAAGACCGGGACAGGCGACGCCGCTTTATGTCTACGGCGAATCCGGCGCGGGCAAAACGCATCTGACCCACGCCTTTGCCCATCTTGCTCTGGCTCGCCGGCCCGAGCTGCGCATCGAACATGTAGCTCTCGTCGATTTTCGAGACGAAATGAGCGATTCGCTGCAAAAGGGCGATATGCTGAATTTCAAAACCCGCCACCGCGGCTTTGATGTTTTGATTTTAGAAGACCTGCAGGGCATGCGCAATACAGCCGAAGCGCTGCAGGAAGAGCTGTTCCATGTTTTTGATCACTATGTCGACAATGGCAGGCAATTGATTTTTACCGCCGACCGGCCTGCGGCGGAATTGATGGCCCCGCGACGCTTGCTCAGCCGACTGCAGTCCGGTCTGGTGGTTCGCTTAAGCCTGCCAGCGCGCGATGGGCGCGAACAATTCCTCGCCATGCGCTGCAAAGAGCGGGGAATCGAATTGCCTTCATCGGTCCGAAGCTATCTGGCTTCACAAATTCTGGGCGGTATCCGCGAGTTGGAGTCGGCCCTGAACAAAGTAGAACTATTGTTGCGGGCTGGAATGCCCATGGATCAGCCTGGGCTGCTGCGCGAAGAGCTGCGCGAGCTGGCATCAGATGACCGTCCGGCCTACTACAGCATGGATCAAATCGTCGACGCCGTTTGCCGACGATACAAAGTGAGCCGCGACAATGTAATGAGCTCCTCACGACGCGCCGAGTACACCTTGCCCCGTCACGTATCAATGTTTCTTGGACTGAAATATGCCAATTTGAACAAATCGGCTATTGCTCGCTACTTTCGAAAGAGCGATCATACCACAGTTATCAATGCGGAAAGAAATATCGCCAAGCGTCTACAGACCGAACTGGGTTTTCAACGACAGCTCGAAGAAATCCTGGAGCGCTTGCGAATAGAGTGCGAATAACTTCGGCAGAGTGGTTAGCAGAAGCGGCAATCCGGTCAAAATTACGGCTGAGAATGGCGATCTGGAGAGTTTCGCCGGGAACGTGATTCTGCACAAATAGAAGCTTTACAGGGCTCCCGGCCTTTCGATTTGCTTCGTCTCAGCTTACATTGCTCACCGGGCGCGTCGCCAGAAAGGCGTCTACGGCCCAGTATCTGGCCTACCCTGGGCATTTTTCACTTATCCACAGGGCCAACAAGAGCAAGGAAACGCTAAAGTACATCTAGTACAACCGCACAGATTCTATGAAGTTCAAAGTAGACCGACAAGAATTCCACAAGGCCATTGCCACCGTCGACAGCATCATCCCTGCTCGCGAGATTCGATCGATCATATCGAACATCCTGATTGAAGCGGAGCCGGATCGGATTACACTCACAGCTACAGATCTGGAAATGGGCATCAAGACTTCGCTGCCAGTGCAGACGGAGCGCAAAGGACAGCTGACCTTGCCGGCCAAGAAATTGAGCCAGGCCATTCGCGAGTTTCGTGGCGCTGAAATCAGTTTTCAATCAGACGCCGATAATCGCATCACAATTCAAGACGCAACAGGCGTCAGCAAAGCGCGAATTACACTGATGGGATCGGCCAGCAACGATTACCCACAGATCCCAACTTTGCCAGACAACCGCTACAATGCCTTTCCTGTCTCAATGGCGGTGGAGATGATCCGCAAGTGCGCCTACGCCATGGCAGAAGAAGACGCACGCTACGTCTTCAATGGACTTTTCGTCACCAGTGATGGACCGCGGGTTGCCTTCGTTGCCACCGACGGACGTCGACTTTCCCGCGTAGTTCGCGAATTTCCCCAGGCCTTGCCGTTCAAGGAAGGCGTCATTCTGCCCAACAAGGCAGTTCGCGAGATGCTCAAGCTGCTGGATTCCAGCGAAGAGGGCCGTATTGCCTTCGATGAGAAAGACCGACGCGTTTACCTGCGCATAGGCGGCGTTGATCTCATTACAAAATTGATCGATGGACAGTTTCCGGACTACGAGCAGGTCGTACCGAAAAAACTGGCTCATCGCATCAGCCTTGATCGCGCAGCCTTTGAAAATTCACTGCGCCAGGTAGCAGTGATGGCCGCCGAGCCCTCGCGTCAGGTGCGTCTTAGCTTTGGCGGCGGGGCTCTTAATATAGCCGCCAGCACCCCGGATATTGGCGAAGGACAGGATACGCTGCCGGCTGACTACAGCGCCGAGGAAATCACTATTGCCTTTAACTCAAATTACCTACTGGATGTCCTGAAAACGATCGGCGGCGGCGCAATTCGGGCAGGCTTCTCCACTTCTTCTGCGCCAGCAGTCATTGAGGATCCAGATGATAAGGACTTCGTGGCTGTGATCATGCCAATGAAAATCTAATGCGCTTACAGGCGCTGGAGTTGCGCGACTTTCGCAACTATGCGACGCTAGATCTCTCTATTGATTCACGGCTCACTTTTTTGACGGGGCCCAACGCCAATGGGAAGACAAACATACTCGAGGCCATCGCGCTTCTGGCCCTGGGTAAATCCTTTCGGGGCGCTAGCGACCAGGATATGCAGCGCGATGGCGCTTCTGGCTACTACGCCGGCGCGCGCTTTGAAAAAGGCGGCGCCCAATTCGAGCTGTCCTACGGCGTATCGCTGGCTGGCGCGCAGATTCGCCGTCGCGTCCGTCTGAACGGAAAGCAATTACAGAGCCGCCAGGAATTGATCGGGCACATCGTTGCAGTAATATTCAGTCCCGATGATATCCTGATTGCCGAAGGAGGTCCGGCGTACCGTCGGCGCTTTCTGGATATGGTGCTCAGCTACCAGAGTCCGTCCTATCTCAAGCAATTGTTACATTACAATCGCGCATTGCGGCAGCGCAACGCTGCGCTGAAGAAGGTTAAGGCGCGACAGGCGCGCCTCAGCGATGTCGGCATCTGGGATACGCCGCTTTCGATGGCGGCAAAGGATCTGGTGTCCGCCCGTCAGGCCTTTATTGCAAACTTTCAGAGCGTGTTTCAGGAGGCCTTGCGACGGATTTCCGGCGACCGAGATAGTCTCAGTTTGAGACTGCAATTCTCATCGCCCGCGGAGGAGAACGATCTCGCGCAGGCATTGCAGCAAAACGCAGTTCGTGACGCCGCTATTGGATTTACTACCGTTGGTCCTCATCGACATAATCTGCTCTTCGAATCCGGCGGTCGGGACGTACTGCGCTTTGGCAGCCAGGGACAGAGGCGCAGTCTGGCGCTTGCGCTGCGCATCGCCCAGTTCTTCTACTTGCGGGAGTCGTTGGGCTATCCGCCGCTGTTGTTGATCGATGATGTCATCCGCGAACTCGATGCACGCCGTCGCGCCGCATTTGTCATGCTGCTGCGCGAGTCCGGACAGGCGCTCTTTACGACGCCCGACCTCGAGGGAATGGAACGAGACCTATCCGAGTTCTCAGGGGACATCAGCATCTATGAAGTTAGCGAACCCGGAATTGTTCAAAGCCGTCGTTAATGGCGGCTGTGAATCGCTTGCATCCTGGCGAATCATCCAGTCCAATCAGCTATGTCGGCCGAACGTGATGCCTTGCTATCATTGGTATTGAGGGACAGCTCGGAGAACATTGCTGAGGCGCAGTTGGTGCGACTGCAGTGTTTCTGGCCTGACATTGCTGGCCCTCTGGCCAAACATTGCGAGCCACAATCCCTTCGGGAAAGGCGACTCATAGTACGCATTGAGCAATCGGTCTATGCTCAAGAGCTGCAACTGCGCGGTCGCGAAATCGTCCAGCGCGCCGCTACTTTGCTTGGCATCGAGTTGCGCGACCTGCGGATCGAAAACGGACCGATCGACTGGAATGCAGCGGGTCGCCGAAGAATTCCTCCGTCCGGCCAGCCAGGAAGCGCCCCCGGTCCAACCGATACTAAGACGGAGCCCGGCATGGATGCGGACCGTGAACAGATGCTTGAAGGCTTGCGGAGGCTGCTATGATGACCTTGCTATCGCTGGCCGGGATCGTCGTGGCCGTTGTCGTCTTTCTCAATCTGCTGCAGGCCAGGGACCGCCTGGAGCGTGGTCCGTTGCCCGCTTCCGTTCTGGCGGACGGCGAGCAGCGGGATCGCGCCGGCCGTAGCGAACGGATCTTGCGCAGCGCGCCGGACCGCCGCATTTGCCCCGTATGTAAGACGGGATTGACGCGCGAAGAATATCTGATCTGCGCCATGGACGCGGAGCGAGGCGCCAGCCAGAAACGACAGGTGCATATCTACGGTTGCCCACACTGCTTCCTGACTGACGGCGTGAACCTAAGCCGATATGATCAGATCCACAACGCCGTGGTCTGAGTCTCCCCGCGTATGATTTGTGATCGGATCAAGCGAGTCGCGGCGCTGCTGGCCAGTCTATCTGTGGCCTCTGTGATTGCATTTGGCTGTCAGTCCTCGGGAGCAACAGCGGCGGCGGAATGCCCGGATGTCAGACTCAGCGGGCAGTGGATTCTCGAGGCGGCCAACAGATTGCGCCGCCAGAATGGCAGAAACGCGTTGATCGACGACAGCAGTCTAGACCGGATTGCGTTGCGACGGGCCAACAAGATGGCTGTTGCAGCGGGCCTGGATCATCGCGCCGATGGATTGACCCCGGCCCAGCGACTGCAACGCGAGGGCATTGTCCGAAACGCAGTCGGAGAGAACGCTGTGCGCCTTGCAGGCGGCGCCGACTTTATCCGTCGGGCCTTCGCGGCCTGGAGCAATGGCGCCCAGGAGCGGGCCAACCTGCTCGATGCCTCCTTCGTACGCGTTGGATTTGCTCAAACTGCAACAACTGATGGCGATTGTCTGGCATTGTTGCTGTTGAGCGATTGAATATGCAAAATTATTGGCAAAGATTCAGTTTAGGACTGTTATCAATCTGAATTGCGGACTGAGCTATGGACGTCGGAATTGATCAATTGACTGCGGAGGAACGAGCCGAAGTGCGATCGGTCTTGCTGGGCCTCGCGAATTCTCTACAGGCCAGAAAGGGCGTGGGCATCAGCGGCCTGGTTCCCGATGAGGAGATTGTCCTCAATTCGCTGATGCACCCGGAAAGGGGCGACGTTGGCATCATTGCAATGCGCAGCGAACGCGGTCGCCTTGAGATTTTTGTAGTGAACCGGCGCGATCCTGATTCACCCTTCGCTGTTATGTCAGGCAATATGCTGCGCGACTATCCGGAACGCCGGTTCCTCAGCAGCAGACCGGGCCATAGCCTGCGCGACGATGAGTTCAGCCTATTTCTGATTACGCAGCACGATAAGGATCAATTGCGAGCGCCAGCAGTCGTTCATGTTAAGACCTACTCCAGCAGTTTTCAGCTCTACGAGAGCGGCAGCAGCGGCCCCGTGGCCAGGGACGAACTTGCCGGGAAGACGCTGCAGACGATGTCTGCAGATGAGAAGCTGGCCGCCTACCGGCGCGGATTTCAAGGGGATTCGCGCCGCGACGCAATTGAAAAGGAATTGTTTGGCTTTCCTTTTGCGGTGCCGCGCTACAAAGCCGCGACCCGCGAAGAAGTGATGGTTCTTCCGCCGGAGAACTATAAGCCGCGACTGGCACAGTTGATCCGTGAAATGTATCCTTACGGGGTTCGCGTCTCGCTGCGGCGTGACTTTCCACAAGAGCACAAAGCAAAAATTGCTGAAGTACATCAGACTCTGCTACGCCTGGCAGGGCTTGTCCAGCAACGGCGCCAGGGGGTCGCGCCACAGCCGCTCAACGCTCACTACGATGAAGTTGAGGCATTTTTAAGAGAAGTGGTAGAAAAGGACCCCGAGCTTTCGCACTTTGTTTGAGGCAAGTTGCGAGACGCGTCAACGTCCGAGGGAGAAGGTCACTGCCAGGGGCAGATGATCTGAAGCGACTCGAGTTTTCTTATTTTGAACCACCTCCCGTCTGGCAAGTCGCCAGTGGCCTGAGTAGAATACCTTATCGAGGCGAAAGAGAGGCGCATAGCTGGGCCATGTATATGCCTTCTGGGCGTCCGCCGAAGCATCGCTCAGTCCAGCCGCTTCAAATGGCGCCCGAAGCCGATCGTTGCGATCATTGGAATCGCCCAGAATAATGAGCGGCAATCGATTCAGGCTCTTGAGGCTGTGCGAATTCAGTATCTTGCGCGCCTGCCACTGTCGCTCGAAGGATGCAAGCCCAAGATGGAAGTTCATAACGCCAATCTCATGGCGCGGACATTGTATCCTGGTGATCAAGCAGCCGCGGCGCTTCTTGATGGCCCAGGTGATGTTCATATTTCTAGATTCCAGGATGGGATACCTGGATAGGGTAGCATTGCCGTAGGCGCCGTGCTTCAACTTCACATTGAGACCAAGATGATAGTGCATTCCCAGCTCTTCCGCCAGAATACGAGCTGTATCCTCGCTGCGTGAGCGCGGGGCATTGTGATCCACTTCCTGCAGGGCGACTACGTCGGCATCAATGTCACGGAGAACTTCGACGATCCGCTCCAGGCGGTAGCGGCCGTCATTGCCGATTCCCTTGTGGATGTTGTAAGTTACAAAGGTAAGCTCCATGAGCCTTGCGATGCACCACCCTGGCCGCGCTCAATCCAGAGCTGTCAAGGAGCTTTGTCAGTGCGCTTCGTCTATTGAAAACAGTTGCCCGGGTCCCGGCTGCCATTTTTCGCTGCGTCCATGGATGCATCCGCAAGCGAGATCTTTGCCGCCTTTGAAAGTCAGAAGCTTTTCAGCGATCGGCGCGGCCCGGACAATCGCGCCACGCGCATTGCGCCGATTGAGGATTGTCGGCCGGGAGACCTGGTCTTTGTAAGCAAGCCAAAGCTGGCTGAAATCGTGCGCGTGGGGAAGCCGGCCATTGCCGTCGCCAGCGCCGAAGCCGCCAGAGCGCTGGAGGGGATCGCCGATCTGTCAGTTCTGATTGTAGAGAATGTCAATCTTGCACAAGCCTGGATCAAGCAGCGCTATGCTGACCGTGATCTATTCGACACGGAGTTTGGTCGCATTCATGAATCCGCTGTAATCCACGACACCGCTTCCGTGGCGAGCGATGCCGTAGTCGGACCGCGCGTAGTGATTGGCGCGCAGGTTGCAATTGGCAGTCGCGCCGTAATCATGGCCGGCTCGGTCATTGAGCGCGATGCTCAGATTGGCGAAGGAACGGTAGTGCATCCCAATGTGACCGTTGGCTATGGCTGCATCATCGGTTGCAATTGCATTCTGAAATCAGGCGCCGTGATTGGCAGCGAGGGCTTTGGCTTTGCCCAGGACGATGCGCGCCATCACCATCGTATTCCCCAAACTGGCATCGTGGTGATTGAAGATAGAGTTGTGATTGGCGCGAACAATTGCATTGATCGAGCGGCATACCAGACGACGCGCATCAAATCCGGCGCAATTTTTGACAATCTCTGTCATGTGGCGCACAACGCTGAAATTGGCGAAGACTCCATTCTTGTTGCTATGACGGGCGTTGCCGGCTCCACAACGATCGGCAAGCGATGCGTTCTGAGCGGGCAATGCGGAATTGTGGACCATCTAAAAATTGCGGACGATGTAATCCTTTTGCATCGGCCGGCGGTGTTCTCGGACATACCTAGGAGCGGGGTGTACGCCGGCAATCCTCTGACGCCGATCCAGGACTATATGCGTAACCACCCCACTCTCAAGCGCAGCTATGAAATGCTCAAGCGTATCAAAGACCTAGAAGCAAAGCTGGAAAAATTGGAGAAGGGGACCAGCGCGTCGAGTTGATCCGTCATATTCCGGCCAGTCCGCCAGCAACGTGCGCCGATCTTTCCAGCAGCCGCGACGCATTGGAAAACGGTTGGCGCCATGCGACGCAGATCGGCCATTGCAACGAGCCACACTGGCGGCGCCTGATCAAGGGGCGCAAACCAGAGAGAGCGGAGGAGAGCATGCCCTATATTATTGCTGAGCCGTGCGTGGGAGTCTGCGATACAGCCTGCGTGGAAGTATGTCCGGTTGATTGCATCCATCCTACCAAGGACGAATGGTCCTCGAAAGGCATGGAAGAAGGCAAGCTTGCTGGCAAGCAGCTGTTCATCGACCCTGAGGAGTGCATCGACTGCGGCGCGTGTGAGCCAGTATGCCCGGTACAGGCGATTTTTGCCGAGGACGAGGTTCCAGAAAAATGGAAGGGCTTTATCGGCCAGAACTACGAGTTCTACGGACACAAGCACAAGGGCTGACCGCTGCTTGCAGGCTCCCTCGGGCTATTTAGTTGACACAGGCCCTTTTTCGCAGGCGCTTGCTTGCGGAGGGATGTCCGAGCGGTTTAAGGAGGCGGTCTTGAAAACCGTTGCGCCGCAAGGCGCCGTGGGTTCGAATCCCACTCCCTCCGAATGAGTCAGGAGAGGTGCCCGAGAGGCCGAAGGGAGCAGTTTGCTAAACTGTCGCACTCCTAAAGGGTGCCGGGGGTTCGAATCCCCCCCTCTCCGCAGTCAAGTTCCAAGTCGAGGCGCTCCGTTCTATGTCTGATCGCATTCGCAACATACGCGCCCGCATGTTGGGCAACGCAAGTCCGGGCGGCGCGGAATCCGGCGATCATGCCGCCGCAGCGGCTGCCTATATCCCTCTGGTGGGTTGGGCCTACGCCTACTTCAGCAAGAAGGAAGACGACTACTGCCAGTTCCATGCTCGACAGGGTCTTAAGCTTAACGCTGTGATCGGCCTGATCTATTTCGCGGTATGGTTTCTGGAAACATTTCCCATAACGGCCTGGTTTTTTGGCCCCGATTCTCTGCTGCACCCCATCACGCGAACCATTCTGTATGTATCGGTGGCCGGATTCCTTGCGGCTTCGGCGGCTGCGGCCGCCAAGGCCTTTCAGGGCGAGCGCTGGGAAATACCTTATCTGGAAGATCTGATTGCCCAAGGGCGTCAGCGTTTGCGCGAGCTTTTTGACCGGGAAGAGAAGAAGTGAGCATCCATCCGGGGCTGCAAATTGAGGCCCTGCGCAAATGGCTGGAGCGCTCAATCGAATCCGCACATAGAGCTGCCTGCTATTCACTGCCGCTTCTGGCTTTGTGGATTATTCCGTTCGCCGTAGAACGCGACGAAGCCTGTCTGCGAGCTGGAAGACGCAGTCTAACTCTAGCCGCAGCCTTTTTGATAGCAATTTCACTATTATATGCGATACGTAGTATGAGCAGTGTTACGGGGACCGCTGCGCTGGTTCTGGATTGGGTTGCATTTGGAATTCATAGCGCGCTGGCGCTTGCCTACGCCGGCGTTTCATTCTGGCTGGCCTACCGCGAATGGCATGGGCGCGCCGCCAGCGCCATCTGGATTGATCGCAGCTACTTCTGGGCCGAAGAGCGCTTCAGTCGCTAGTTGTCTGGCGGTAAATCGCCAGGAGTTCAGCGGCATGTTTGCGCCAGTCAAAGCGCATCGTTACCTTTTTCGCAGCAGCGCTCAACTTTCGACGCAGGGCTCGATCGCGGTACAACTTCCAGAATACCTTCTGAAAGGATTCTTCGTCGGTCGGGTCAAAGTAGAGCGTCGAATTCAACGCAAGTTCCGGCAGGCTGGCGCGATTCGCAGCCATGGTTGGCGCACCACAGGCCATTGCTTCCACAAGCGGGAATCCGAATCCCTCTAAAAGCGAGGGCATCAGGAACAAATCGGCGCCAGCATAAAGCAAGGCAAGCTCCCTGTCTTCCAGGAACGGCATGGGTCGAACCATGGACTCGACGCCCAGCCGTTGGGCTTCGCAGGCAACATAGTCTGGCAAGCGGCCCCCGGCGCCGCCAATGCAGAGCGGCGCCCTTAGAGAACCGTCGCGCCAGAATTTAGCGAGGCTGCGTACAGCAAAATCGACATTCTTGTGACGTTTAGCGATGCCAACGCACAGCAGGTAACTGGCCGGCAGACTATGCTGCTTGCGGAAGCGTTGCACTGCAGCGCGCGCCGCCGGTCGAAAGATGCGATGATCCAGACCATTGTGGACTACACTGCTGCGTCCAGCAGCCGATGGAAATCTCCGCCGCAGCTCAATCAGCGTGAATTCGCTTACGGTTACAATGTGCAATGAGAAGCGGCTGACCAGCCACAAAAGCAGCCAGGCGTAGAATCGGTAGTGGACGCCCGCGAATTCTTGAGATTGCAAGTGAATCAAGTCATGAACAACAACTACTGTTCTACGCAGCCGCAAGATAGGCGCATTGTAATGGGGAGCATGAATCAATTCGCCCGGCGCCGGCGTCGGAAAGTTCAATTGTTCCCGAAGCGAATAGATGGGCGCCGTAAAAGGTATAATCGGTCCATCGTATTCGGGCAGGAGCCTCCGTATTACTTGAGGGTCGCCCAGCAATCGCAGCCGTACCTGGTCCAGTGTGATTAGCTGACGCAGCACATTGTAAACTTGCACTCCGATTCCGGAATGGCCGAGCATACGCGCATCAAAAAGGACTCTGGTCGGGGCCTTGACCGTCGTCGTGTCGGCATGGGGTGTTTGCTTTTTGAATCGGATCATTTCCCTGTTCAGCCTGCTGTAGTCGTCAATGGTTGGGACTTAGAGTCCTGCGCCCGCGCTGAATGCATTCATGGATCAGCTGCATTCCATTTAACGCATCCATGATGCGCAACTGCGAGCTATGCTTTGCTGACTTAGGATCGTCCTTAGAGCGCAGCAATTGGAAATCGATGTCGCGATAAAATTCGACCCACGGATTTTCGGCAATGATGCGCGGCTTGAATTCTTTCAGTTCGCGGAATCCTTCGTAGCGACGCGATGTCGAACTTCGAAAGAATCGGGCGCCGCTATTTCCGACCTGGATACGTCCGTCGCTGAAGTCGAGTTGCATTTCAAATTGAAAGTAATTGCGGCCTCCGCCGGCTTCCAGTCGCGCACTGAAGCCCGGGTATTCAAAGTCGCAAAATACATGATCCTCCCGTTGCACCAGGCGTGCAGAGCGTACGACGCGCGCCGAAGTTCGGTCGGGATAGCCGCAAAACCAGAGCAACAGATCAATCCAGTGGACGGCGTCGTGTGTCAATGGGCCAAGAGCGGCGTCGGCGGGCGTTGCGCCGGTCAAGACCTGTCCGTGGATGCTGCGCAGTGCGCCCAGTTCGCCGCTGGCAATGTACTGTCTGGCAGTTCGGTAGCTATTGTGGTAGCGGCGCTCAAAATTGATCCAGACCAGAGCGGAGCTGCGCTTCAATTGATCGGCTAGCCGAGCGGCCTGACGGAGATTGGCTGCCAGCGGCTTTTCGAGCGCCAGGGCGGCGGCCGCGCCGCGGGCGGCGGCAAGTCCAAGAGCCAGGTGCGCTTCCGAGGAGGCTGCATTGATGACCAGGTCAAAGGGACCGTCTTGCAGCAGCCGGTGGGCGCTTACGCCTTGAGCGGCAATCGGCTTTTTCCACCAGCGCGCAAATTGAGCGATGCGTTCTGGATTTCGATCGCAGACGGCCGAAAGTTCAAATCGACCGGGGAGCGCCGCCAGAGCGCCAGCGTGGGTGCAGGGATGTCGCCGCAGACGATCCTTTTCCAGCGTCCAGGCAATGCGGCCCAGTCCAAGCAGGGCGACTCGCCACCGTGTTTTCAAATTCAGACCCGACGCACGGCGCTGGTGCCAAGCGCTCGTTGAATCAGGGTAAGTATCCCCGCGCCTGCAACGCACCAGTAGAATGTCCCGAAAACGAGTGAGAAGATCAGAATGCCGAGATCTGGAAGAAAGAAATAGACGAGACTGAGCGGCAGGTCGGGCAGAAGCAAGTCCGGACACCCCTCCGAAGCGCATGCCGGGCCTTTGCCTGCGATCCAGAAAAAGCGACTGTAGAGCATGATCAGGTGAACAACAGCGGCCGGCATGCCGCCGCGTGCTAGATTCTGCCGCCAGCCAATGAGCATACGCCAGTTGACCCGGCAAGAACGGGCAGTCAATAACGGAAATCTGTTGCCGGAGCGACGGAAGGGGAGCCGATGGCCGATGGTTGGCTTCTCTCGTAGCTCGCCGCCGGCTGAAGCTCGAATACGGTCCCTGCCATCAGTGCTCGTGGATCGCATTGCAGCCGGCGAGGTCATTGAAGCGCCCTACTCGGTAATCAAAGAGCTGGTGGAAAATGCGCTCGATGCCGGCGCCAGCTCGATCGAAGTGGAAACGGCCGGCGCTGGCATGGATTTGGTGCGTGTCCGTGACAATGGCCTTGGGATCCACCCGGAAGATCTGGCGGCTGCAGTCGAGCGCCACGCGACCTCAAAGATTGCCGATCTGAATGACCTTGAGGCGATCTATTCCTTTGGCTTTCGCGGCGAGGCCCTTGCGTCTATCGCATCAGTTTCCAGGCTGGAAATTCGGAGTCGCCGCGCAGGCGCTCATAATGGAGTGCGACTTGTATGTCGCGGCGGCGAGCAGCTGCACATTGATTCAGACGCCTGGCCCCGTGGTACACAGGTACAGGCCGAGGAACTCTTCTTTGCTACGCCGGCGCGTCGCAAGTTTGTGCGTAGCGAACGCAGCGAAAATCTGCGCAATCTTCAAGCATTGCAGCGGCTGGCCCTTGCAAGGCCAGATGTCGAATTTCGATACCTGCGCGAAGGCCGCGAGCGCTTCAGGCTGCCTGCGCATCAGGAACTGCGGCAGCGTATCCAGTCTGTCTGCCAGCTGGAGCAGGCTTCTCTGCTGCTGCCAGTGGAAGGCGAGCGTCAAGGCATTCGATTGACCGGATACACGACGGCGCCGCAGGTTCGAAGAGGAATGCGCGACTGGCAGTTCCAGTTTGTAAATGGTCGTGCTGTAGACATTCGCTCGCTATCCTTCATTGTGCGCAAGGCTTACGGCGAACTCTTGCCGGCTGGAATGCATCCGGGCTTCTGCTTGTTCTTTGAAATCGACGCCCATCGTGTCGACGTCAATGTCCATCCGGCCAAGCGCGAAGTGCGCATGCTCGATGAACAACATTTTTACCCCCTGGTAACCGACGCGTTGCAGCGAGCCCTGCAGACGGATGCGCCGATGCTGGCTGCTACGGAGCGGTTTCAGGTTCCGAATCGCGTGCAACACAGCCTCGCGCAGATCAATCTGGAAACGGGCGAGTTGCTTGCGTCGCCGCCGCCAGCGCCGCAGGAGTACCCGATCTTGCGCGCTGTCGCCGACGATGCTGCGTTGGCGACGCAGTCTCCGATCCGCTCGAAACCGGGAAAGCGCAGCGCCTTTCTTCCCCGACGTCATTTTGGCGTAATTGCCGGCGTATATATTCTGGCGGAGGATGACGAGGGACTTTGCATCATCGACCAGCATACGGCGCATGAACGAATCAACTATGAGCTCTTTCGTCGGCGCCTTGAGCAGCGCGCCGACCAACGTCAGCCCCTGCTGACGCCGATTGCTATCCACTGTCAACCGGAAGAGCTGGAGAGTATTGTTGATCGCATGACGGACCTTCAGGCAAGCGGATTTGCAATTGAGGCCCTTGGTCCGCAGGCCTACGCGATCCGCGAATGCCCGGACTACATCGAACCTGGCGAAGAGCGCGATGTGCTTTCCATGCTCATTTCTCGTATCCTGGACGGGGAGTCCGGCGTCAGACTCTACGATGAGTACGCGGCAATGAAGGCTTGCAAGGCTTCAATCAAGCGCAATGACATCGTATCCGGCGAGGTGATCAGTCAGATACTGCAACAGCTATCGGAATGCGAAGATCCCTCGCGCTGTCCGCATGGAAGACCAACCATCCTGCGCATCAGTAGAAACGACCTTGATGCAATGTTCCAGCGTTCTTGACCGCTTGAGATCGGAGAATCGTGATCATGAGCAATGAATCAAATCTATTGGTGGCGGTCAGCGGCGGCATAGCGGCCTATCGCGCATGTGATCTGGTCCGAAATCTATCGAAGGCTGGCCATCGCGTCCGCGTTGTAATGACCGAAAATGCCACGCGCTTTGTCGGCAAGCTGTCCTTTGAAGCGCTCAGCGGACAAAAAGTCTTTGTGTCAGAATGGGAGGAAGGCATGCCGCATATTGACTTGCGTCAGCGAATCTCTCTGATGTGCGTTGCGCCAGCAACAGCGAACATCATCGGCAAAATGGCCAATGGAATTGCTGACGACCTGATCAGTTCCATATACCTGGCCGCGAACTTCCCGGTACTCGTGGCGCCGTCGATGAATCCTTTTATGTATGCGTCGCGTCCAGTACAGCGGAATCTTGGACGCCTGCGAGAAGATGGCGTGCAAATTATCGATCCCCAAAATGGGGAGGCGGTTTGCGGCGACGAAGGGCAAGGAAAGCTGGCCTCGGTGACTCAAATTGAGGCAGCTATCCAGCGGACACTGCGAGGCGGCGCTTGAATCGAATGTTTCAGACAATGCGCCTGGTGGTTGTCTCCGGGCCAACCCGCGAGTGGATTGATCCAGTGCGCTACATTAGCAATGCCTCCAGCGGACGCACTGGCTGGGAATTGGCCCGCGCCGGGCTTTCTCGATTTGCTTCGGTCTTGTTGATCAGCGGACCAGGGGAAGAGCAGTTTCGCGCGCTGCATGGCGCCGAAACACGACGCGTAGAAACGACGGCAGACATGGCCGAAGCAACTGCGGCCGCAATTGGCGATGACTGCCTGCTGATCATGGCCGCCGCTCCTGCCGATTTCCGGCCTTCCAATCCCGCCTCCAGCAAGATTAAGAAAACTCAGACAGATATGCTGCGTCTGGATCTGGCCCCCACGACGGATATTTTGCGTTCGCTGATCCCTCGCGCTTCCGGCCTCCAGAATCTGATTCGCGTTGGTTTTGCTGCGGAGACTGACAATCTGCTGGAATACGCGGCGGCAAAAATGAAAGCAAAGGATCTGGACTTTATTTGTGCCAACGAGGTCTTCCGGGACCAGCAGGGCTTCGGAGATCGTGTCAATACCATTTTCCTTATTGACAGAGCCGGAAATTCAAAAACGATCGGACCTCTCAAAAAGAGCGAACTGGCGCCGGCGCTACTCGATCAAATCGAGAGTGCAATGCCCCAGCTTCTCCAGCGCAACAATTCATGAAACTTAGCTACATACTGGCAATTCTGGTCGCGGCGACGATTCTACTTCCGGCTGCATTGCTGGCAGATACGGTCTTCCTGAAAAATGGACAGCAACTGGAGGGAAAGGTCATAGGTCAGACGCGCACTTCAGTTACCTTTCGCCCTGTGACCGGCGCGGTTCGGACCATTGCCAAGTCCGATATTCGTCGGATTGCTTACGGTCCGACGCAAAGCGACGCAGAGGCTCGCGCCGAGCAGGAGCGGCGGGATCGTCTGCGCGAGACACAAGCGCTCAGCGCCGAAAATCGACGCTTGATGGAAGACGAATGGCGTCGCCTGGATACAGAGCGAAACAAGTTAGAGGAAGAGCGGCGAAGAATAGATGAGGAATGGGCCCGTCTGGATCGCGGACGCGAGGATAGCGGCCGTCGCCCGCCGACAGTTTCCAATCCAACTGACAGCGACCGTTTGATAGCTGCCTTCATGCGCAGTCTGATTTTTCCTGGTTGGGGACAATACTATCAGGGTCGGACCACCACTGGATATATTTACGCTGGCAGCTACCTGGCCCTCGCCGGCGCAACGATCGCAACGGAAAGCGCCTACTATCGCCTTCGAGGAAAGTACTCCGATCGAGCCAATCTATTTCTTGTCACTTCTCCAGTGGCGCTTTCCTTTCTGGGCGTTCCGATTACGGATTTGACTGGATTTCAAATCAGCGGCTTCTTGCAAGCGCGCGACGTCGGCGATGCCCGCTTTCGGCAGGAGCAGGCTTCGCGTCGGGCCAATTTTCTCCGTACTGCACTCGTCGCATTTTACGCCTGGAACCTGGTGGATGTAGTGATCTACCGTCCGTCGTCGGGCCAGTCCCTGCACATGGGCGTAGAGGAAGATCAGCTTACGCTTCGATTCGACGTTCGGCAATGAACGGCTGCAGCTAGCGGTGTTGCATTCGCCGCGCATACTTGCAGTTGTTGGCGTTCAGGAGGAGCTGCTCCTACTGCTGAACCGAATCCCGTGCTCCTTTGATAGCGAGCTACGTTTACATCGTTGTCGCGCCTTCCGGAGTCTGAGCTTCTTTGTTGGCGGCGCTGGACTGAATCGTCGGCGCGAGCTGCGCCGTATACTGGAAGAGGACCAACCGACGGTCATCGTCTCCCTGGGGCTAGTCGGCCTGCTGGACGAGCGCAGCGAACTTGAAGTTGGCGATCGGGTTCGCATAGCCGAAGTTCTGGATTGCGCTCAATCCATAGTATATCCGGGAGGTCCAGGCAGCGCTCGCCTGGCTACCGTGCATCGCCCGCTTTTTGAACCATGGCAGAAGCACGACCTTATGGTACAAACTCGGTCGCAGATCTGCGACATGGAAGCGGCTCATTTGTTGCGAATAGTCGGGCAGAGCGAGGCTTCCTCCGAAGACACGGTTGTAATACTTTGCAAGGTGGTTGGCGATCGTCCGGAGGCGTGGAATCTTTACGCAGATGAAAGTCTGACGAGGGGCTGGGCCCGAAAAAGTCGGCTGCAACAACTGGCCATTGCGCTGCGATTTCCAGGGGGCCCGCTCCGGCTGCGCAAGCTGCTGCAGGCCAAAGAGCGCGGGCTGGCATCGCTGGCCAGCCATGGAGAAATTCTAATCCGTCGCTTGCTGGCCGGCGGCGGCCCGGGCGACTGGGCGGATAGTGTTTTCATGCCAAACTGACCCTGCCGGAGAGACTTTGCGGCGCGCCGCAGCCCAATTTGTTCGATAATAGAACCAGCGTCATGTTGCCGATGCTCCTTCTTGCCGCCCTGGCCCTTGCGGCCGCCACGGCGCTGATCTACTTCATGTTTCTGCGAGACCGCGGCGGCTTGCTGGAGCGCGCACTCGAACTTGCTCAGAAAGGCGCCTATGTTGACGCCCGAACGATCGTTCGGCCGCGGCTGGATCGTGATCCCGATGATATTCAGGCGCACTATGTAATGTCCAGGATCTATGCGTTTGAGGGCAATACCCATCAGGAACTGGAGCACTTGCGCGAGGTTCGACGGATCGGACGTTATTCCGGAGTCGGCTTCAAGCCGGCGGAGGTACTGGCCCGCATCGGTCAACTTTACTATGAAGATGACCGATTTGCGGAATCATTTGAAAGCTACCTCGACGCTCTCAATTACGATTCCGCGAACGAGACAGCTCTTGCTCACGTTGCTTTCATGGCCGTAGGCCAGGAGCAGTTTCAAATTGCCGATGGCTTCTTCCGACGGTTGGTGAAGGCCGCTCCAAGCGTTGTGGACTATCGCATAGCGCGCGGCGTTTGCCTGTCGATGTTGCGCTCCAAAGAAGCCAATGAGGAATTTCAGTTGGCTATCAGTCTGTCGCCGCGCAACCAAACAGCGCAGTTCCTGTACGCCCTGCACCTCTATCGCGAACAGCAATATGAGCGAACCAAGGAAATTCTCGATAAGCTGCTCCCCGCTGTGGAGGACGAGCTGGTCTCCTATATCGTCAGCCGTCTGGGCGCCGCAATTTACTATATGAGCGGCGAGTATCAGAAAGCGCTGCAATTGGCTGAAAGCTGTTTGCAGCTGGCTGTTCGGCAGGACTGGGAGAAGGAAGAGTACGACGCGCGCTTGAGCGTAGCCTACCTTTCGATATTGAACAGCGATCTGGAAAAGGCAAACGAACATCTGCTCGAATTGGAAATTCGGAATCCTGCAGATGATCTGGTCATGAAGATTTCGGATTTTCGAATGGATCTGGAAGAGCAGGTGGCCGAGGTTGATCGGGTCAGCCCGCGAGGCTTTGACTTCCGCGCTCACATGCAAGATTGGGTGCGCAATCGCTTCGCCGAAGATTCCATATTCAAACTGTCCGGATTGGGCGAGGAAGAGGAATTTGATGTGCTGTCTTTCTTCACTCGCGAGGGACAGATGCGCTCCCGGCCGGAACGACGCCAGGAACTTGACCCTGATGCATTGATTGAGCGCTTCAACAATTTGAAGGGCGATTCCTTTTTGCAGGCCTGCCAGAGTATCATGGCCAATCTCGGATTTAAAATGGCCAGCAATCTGAACTATCGCGACAAGGACGGCGCTGATTTCATTGCCAATAGCCTTTCCGATAAGAAGGTGAAGGCTTTGTTTCGCATTCGACAGTGGCGAAATCAGCCCATTTCGGATATATTCTTGCGCGACCAGCAGAATTACATGAACGAGTTGAAAGTCAATCAGGGATTTGTGGTGGCGGGCGCGCGGTTGACTACCGGCGCCGAAACGGCTTCGGCCAACTTGAAAAAAATTACGATTGTAAATGATATGGCCTTCGCCGAGATTCTGCAGAGGATTCTGCAGTAGGTCAAGGCGATGACAGGCGGCGGGCGCGGCAAAGGGAAAACTGCGTTTATGGCGCTGCTGGCGGGAATGTTGACTGCCGCTCTCTGTTGCAACCGCAGCGGCGAGGATCTGCCCCTGGGCCAACGCAAGACATATGACGCTGCGCCCTCCGTGGAAGTCGCGGAAGTCCGCTGGGGGCCCGATGGCGCTCCGCCGGGCGGCGAGGCCGATGTGCAGGCCGTGTTCGCGCTGCTGGATGCTATGGTCCAAATGACCTTTCGGCAGGACTTGAGCGAGCTGCCGCAAAGGGTGAGCCAGCAAGATGGTCTCTGGGTAGATCTTAAGGCCCATCGAAGTTTTGCTGAGTTACAGGCCGAACTCGCCGATCCTGGCAGTTACCTGCGTACCGCATACCTTGATACGCGCGGACTTCGCGCTCTTTCCGGCAACGAATCCAGTCTCTCCGTACGCGATGTCTTGCGAACTACCAGAAAACTCCGGGCGACGCTGTTCATGGAAGCGTCCGGCCAGACCTGCGAGGCGAAATTGGAACTGGCAGACGCCCCCGAGCGCAGTTACTACTTGAATAATCCGATCTTTATCAAGCGCGACGGCGTCTGGTATATTCTCCGTCTGTTTTGATTTATGCGATTTGCCATTCGCGCGGTCTCTGTTCTGGCGCTCGGCGGAGCAGCGTTGTACATTGGCGCAGTTGTTCTGCAGACGATCTGGCGGGTATTCTGGGAACAATGTCCGAACACGGATGTGCTCTCCGCCGATCCGTCTTTGCGTTACCTGCTTTCTCTGAACATTTTGAGCGATTTTCATCAGGAGCGATATTTCGACGCCCTGCGGCCATTCTTTGATGCGCCAACCTGGCCGATGCTCCATAACTTGATCGCGGTCGTAGTATTTGCTCTCAATCCAGCAGGACCGGACCAGCGATTGGATGCTGCCATCGGTCTTGCATTCTACGCTCTTACGCTGGCTTCGCTCTTGCCTGTTGCCGCGGAGTTGTCGCGAGATTGGCTGCATGGAGCGCTCGCCGGTCTCTTTGCCTGTGTTATGCTGACGCAGAGTCGGGAGCTATCAGCGTATGCGGCGAGCGCAATGCTTGAAACACAGGGAATGTTCTTTCTACTCTGGACCATGTACTTTCTGTTCAAAGTCTACGAGCGGGAACAATTGCGACGGGAAGGCGCTTCGGTCGGACTGCCTGATCGGCGACTCTACTGGGGATTGTTGCTCTGCAGCCAGGGTCTGTTGCAGACCAAGTATCCCTATGGCTTGATGCTGGTCATGGCCTGGACGGCGCTGGAACTTCTCCGCTCTCCGCTGCAATTGTGGGAGGCCGGAGTTCACATCTGGCGAAGCGCCGGTGTACTCTCGCGTGCGGTTTGGCTGCTGGCTTCAATCAGTGTAGCAGCTTATGCACTCAGTCGAAAGTGGCCGGCCCTCAATTCAAAAACGATGAAGTACGCTTTCTATGTCCTATCAATGCTCGCCTGGGTCGAACTACATCGGATCTACTATGTCCGCCGAGCTACCATGCGTATTTTGCTGGATCGAGCGTGGCGGGGAATCTGGACCTGGATGGCAATGCCGATCCTTGTCTGGCTCTATCTACAGCCGGATCGTCTGAGCAGCACTCTGGGCACACAGCAACGAAGCCAGGAGGCCGGTCGCAGCTATCTGGCGAGTTTAAGCGACCAGGTATTTGATAACTCTGGCTTTGCCGCAACCTTGCTGGCGCTGGTTGCGCTGGCAATCCTGATGGCAGCGATCGCGCGGGTGCGCCGTCCAGGCGCTATTGCCTGGATGGATGTGCTGCGGCGACCGCTCGTCAGTATCGCGATCCTTCTGCTGCTGCAGCTATTGGTGCTTGAAGCGCTTACTGGCAACAAACAGCTGCGTCATCTCTATCATCTGTTGCCCGCGGGGCTGCTGACTCTGGCCGTTCTGAGCCTGCGCGCTGGCGATATGCTGCTGCCTTCAAGCGGACGTGCGTGGTCGTGGTTCCGCCGAGGATTCGTAGCCTGCGGCGCCAGCGTATGTATTTCGTCGGTCATGTTATGCATTGGAGAAGGCGGGCTATTTGCGGACGGTTTGTTTGCTGCAATTCGTCCGCATTACGTAAGGGCGCGCAGCATGTGTTTCACCGGGAATGATGCCCGGCTTTTTGAACCGGTTCGATGGTTTGCCCAGCGTTTACCGGCGGATGGTCGCTACGTATTGCTCAATCAATTTCACGATTTGTCGACGCTCTACTCCCGCCTGGGCGACGCGACGCCTGAGCAGCGAGCAACTTTGGAAGGACGTCTGATGCAGGGACCTTTGCGCGCCTGGGATTTTGATGTCTTGCTGCGCATGCGGACCTATCGCCGCGGAGACTTGCGCAACGACTCGCAATTTGAAATTCGCGACTGGCTGCGCTTCGATCAAGCGTTGTTGCTTGCGAGTGAATGTCAGGACCCGGCGTCTCGCCAGAAACTGGAGAACCGCGCTGCACAAATGTCCTCTACCGTTCGTTGGAAAAAAGAGTACCGGCATCCCTCTGGCGACTATTGCCTGGAGTTATTTCAAATCTCAAAGCAGTAGCGGCGCGCCTACGTTCTCAAGCCTTCAGGAAGCGCTTGAAAATTACAATATTGGGAGCGCCGAACCACTCATTCATGTGGTCCTTAAAAATTTGCTGCTTGTTTCCACGCGCTCGAACTTCGGCTGGCAGACGTTCAAATTCGGCTTGCGCCCGCTTGACCATAGCCGCATGCGCCGATTTGACCTGGGTCAGAAGCCTTTTGTAATCCGTGTAGTCCTCGCTCTTTGCTGCCGCCCCGGGGATGATCTCCGTGCGCCACCAATCGATAATTGTCTTCTTGATCAACTCAATGGGGGTGAATTTGCGAATGACTTTGCGATTTGCCGGACGTTGATGCATAAATCCTGTCTTCACATCTTGCAAGAACTTGACCACCAGCGCGCAAAAGGCCTGAGGTCCCAGGTGATATAGAAAGAGATAGCGATCTGATGGAGGGACATTCACATTTAGCATCGAAATGTCAGTGACCAGAGTGAAAAAGGCGCGCATGAAATTCACATATTCGCGCTCAATATCAGAAGCGACGGCATTGCGATCCTTGCGACTTACCGTCAAAATAAAGTCGCTTCGGATGAATTGCTGATCGGCCCCCATGTGGGTATCGATATAGACAACTTCCTGGAATGCGGCGCGTTCGGCCTCTAGATCCTGCGGCGAGTATTGTAGATAGTACTGAGGCGTTGAATTCCAGCTTTGCTTCCCGGATGCGTCGAGCCGCCAGTCCATACTGCGCGGCGCACCCGCCGATTCTGGACCAATCCACTGTTTGCGGGTCGCAGTGGGCAGGGCCGAATCAGAGAGTTGCGCCCGGTCCGTCGCCAGCGAATCGCGCCGCGCTTCCATCCAGGCCGCCAGGTCTTCTCGGAAAACTCCGGACAGCAGATAGTCAATTTCAGGCGAGTAAATTGCCGCGCCGTCGAGTTTCTTGGTAACAATTGGATCCTTTTGAAGCTGCAAGAGAATAGCCATGCGTTGACAGAAGATCTGAAATCCTTCGCAGGAGCGCAGGCCTGCCGTAACGCCAAAGCTTACAAATTGGTCGCGAAATTCGGCCCCGCTCTGTAGGTCCAGGCGGGCGATAATTTTCTGGATACTGGTCCAGGCATCGCTGGCATCCAGTGCAAATCGCTTCAGCAGCACGTAGGTCCGCAAAAAGCGAACGTAGCTCAATCGGTGATCGTTGGCCTCCCCGGCAAATACGGTGTGATAGTCGCGCATAACATCGCGATCAAGGTTGAGCGGCTGAAGATCGCTGGATAGTGAACGCGATAGGGTCTGGATGTGCAGTAGCAATTTGTCCAGAGCGGCTCGGGCATCGTGCAGAGACTTCCGATCTTCGCCGCTCAGTGAAGCAGAAGCGAGCATTTGCTGGGCATTGCGGACGAGGGCCACGTGACGGTCGATCGGCTCCTGGTAGCCGCGTTTGAAGTCATCAATCTTCTGTAGATCAGAGCGATCGGAACCAGTGCCCGCGACTGGCGGGCGGCTGTCGAAGTCTACCAACGGTTCCACGTTGACTACAGACCTCCCTCGTACAGAAGAAAAGTACGCGGTCCAATGACGGCAAGATATTGCAGCTTTTCCTGCAAACTCAGCTGAGTTCTGCGGGTAATATTGTAAAGATTGGGTTCCAGGGGAGCTCCGCCTCGCGGCACGTAAGCGACGACCTGAACGTTTTCCCAGGCGCGCATTGTCTTGATTCGCTCTATGTGTTCCTCGAGGTAGCCGACGCTATCGATGAGATTCAGTCTGAGCGCCTCGCTGGCATCCAGCACCCGACCATCGGCAATTGGCAATAGTTGCTCTCGAGTTAGTTTGGCTGAACGAGACTCAAGGACCACCGCCAGAAATCGTTCATAGGTGCGCTGTACCTGAGCGTCCAGTAGCGCCCTTTGTTCAGGACGAATCTCAGAAAACGGCGAAAGCATGTCCTTGTTTCCGCCACTGGCGATGGCCCGATACTCGACGCCCAATTTACCCAGCAGCCCTACAAAGCCAAAACTGCGAATGATAACGCCAATGCTGCCTACGTCCGCAAGCGGATCGGCGTTCAGGCCATCAGCTGCCATAGCAATGTAGTATCCGCCGGATGCGCCAAGATTCGTAATGTGGGCGTAGACAGGGATCTTGCGCTCCTCTTTGAATTGCTTAAGAATAGAGTAGTATAAGTCGGACGCCGCCGCCGACCCGCCCGGCGAGTTGACCGACAGCAAAATAGCGTCAATATCATCATCCTGTGCGGCCCGCGTTAATATCCGACGAAGTTGGCCCGGACTGACAGCGGCTCCATAGCGAAATGAATCGCCTTCATCGATGACGCCGGTTGCATTGATCAGCAGAATCTTCCCGCTCCCGCCTCGGCTCATGGCGCCGCTCAGGCACCGACCCTGGTCTTCTCGGCTCGGATAGATTTGCACTTCATCCAGCGGCGCCTGGTCGGAGGAGATAGCACCCGGTGCAATGGAGACGTCGTTGCCAATAATGCAATTGGCGAGTAGTAGACACCCAAAAATGGTGGGGATCAGGACACGGGGCATGAAGTTCCTCATCGTTAGACTGAACATGGAAGAGGGCGGCGGCCATCCGGTACGTCAATCCTATCGCAGGTTCGCTCGTACGCTGTCCGGTATTCTGTTTTTTTGCAGCGCATTACTGACTGTGCAATGCGCCAGCGACATCGCGACCTCGCCGGAGGCGACAACTCGGGAGGCGGTGGAATCGCCGCTGCCCGCGGCTCGCTACTTTTCAGCGCGCGAGCAGAACGTATCGGAATTTCAGCTACTGTTTGCCGGCGACATGCATTTTGAGTGGGGGGTGCGCGAGCAACAACGTTCCGGCTTGCTGACGCCGATTGAGCATGTTCGACGCTTGTTTGATTCGGCGGCTCTACGAATCGCTAACCTGGAAACAGCAATGAGCGATCGGGGATCGCCGCCGCCGGGCAAACCGTACATCTTCAACGCTTCGCCGGAGGGATTGCGCGTACTCCAGGCGCTGCGGCTGGATGCAGCCATTCTCGCCAACAATCATAGCATGGACCTTGGGCCCGAGGGACTGCGATCGACGCTGGAAACGCTGCGTAGCGGCGGAATCGCGGCCGTTGGCGCCGGCGAGAATCTGCAGGAAGCGCAGGCGCCACTGATGCTTCATAGCCATGGCATGCAATTTGCGCTCTTCGCGCTGACGCTCATCGAGGAAGAGAACGCGGCGGCCAATTCGGGCCGACCGGGGGTTGCAATCTACACGCCTGCCGTCCTTTCGAAAATTGCTGCGGTCAATCGCCAGGCGGATATAACAATAGTCAGTTTGCACTGGGGAACGGAGTACTACCAGAGGCCCGGTCCTGACCAGGTTGCTCTTGCTCGTTCTCTGATCAATGCCGGCGCCGATCTGGTCATCGGCCATCATCCGCACACTCCACAAGGAGCAGAACTCTATCGCAACGGATTGATCGTCTACTCGATAGGAAACTTTTTGTTTGGCAGTTCCAATGAGGACCAAACTCACAATATCCTGTTACGCCTGACCTTTTCTCCTTCAGAAAAGCGGGCTGTGGCCGCGCAGTTTGTTCCAATCTGGGGCAGATTCAGCGCTCAAAACCCGCGCCCCGCCCCGCTCGACGCCGCCGAAGCAAGGGCGTTTGCCCATGATTTTTACTGGCAGGTCTTTGACATTTCGCCAGAGACAGCCAGCCGGCTGGAGCCCGAAATAGGCGGAGCCATACAACTCAGGATTCCGGGTCCAGAAACCGCAGCTCATTGACGGACTGAGCGATAGTCACTGTGGCATTGCTGGCGGCGGCCGGTAGGGCGATCGGACTACGGAATCGCGAGCCGCCGGCCGATTGGCAAGCTGCTGTTCCAGTTCGCGCGCCTTCAACAGCAGGGCGGCCCGGCGTTCGCCGCTTGTGTAGCGCATGATATAGACCGTCGGATTTGCATCGGACAGAATTGCGGCACGAAGCAGCATTTCGAAATCGCCCTCCGTTGCTTCTTTCAACTGTACCAATCGCTCGAGTCGGCGAAGCGCAATTTGCGACTCGCCAAAGTGCAGATGGACTCTAGCCGTTTCGCGCAAGGCATGGGGATCCCGGGTGCTTTGCAGCTGGCGCGCTGCGGCAATCGCATCTTCCTGTTGCTCGGCCCTTTCGGCCGCCAGCAAAAGATCAAGATAGAAACCATCGCTGCGCATGCCAAAATGCTCCGCGCGTTTCAACGATTGCAATGCGGCGAGGGCCTCGCCCATGTTAAGCAGGAGCAAACCTCGCAGGTAGAGCGCTTCGGCGAAATTGCTGCGCGCTGCAATTGCGCGGTCTGCCGCGGTCAGCGCCTCGGAACTTCTGCCAAGAGTGTGCAGGGCATTGGCCAGATTGTAAAGGTAGTTTGCATTGTAAGGACTTTGCTCTACCGCCGCCCGGAAGGCTATCGTCGCTTCCTCGTAGCGCTGCGCGTCCATCAGCAGCAAGCCGATCAAGCTGTTTGCCCGCGACATGCGCGGCGATTTTGCTGCCGCCCTCTGGGCAAGAATCAGCGCTTCTGCCCTTCGTCCGCGATCATATTGTTGCAAGGCTGTAAAGTAGTCAGCCTCCGCCGAGTCCGGCGCCAGTTCTTGCAGGCGGCGAAGCAAGGGCGGCGCCCTGCCGGGATAACCGTACTTGTATGCGGCCACAAGCTCGGCGACTACCTGCCGGATATCGACGCGCAGTCGGGCCCGGCGCAATTCATCCAGATCAAAAAAATCGGATACGCCGGGCGTCGTCGTCGGCAGCGACGTTGTGGTCCGACTCGGTCGAGCTGGCTTCAACTGCTCAGATGGCGCCTCGCGCCTTTCCGTCCCATCAATCTGATTGGCCGCGGCGCCAATGGTTTCCGCGCCCAGCGCCGAGGCGTCGCCTACAATGCTCACCCCCGAAAGCAGAATGCAAATCGTTGCAAACTCAAGCGGAACGGCCAGCGAAACTGCGCAGCTCGGCCATCGTCTCTGCCGGATAGGGCGCCTGATCACAAATACGCAAATAGGCGCCATGCGAGCCGGCGTCGATCACTTCTCCGGGCATGTCTACGCCCGCCAATCGGCCAGTGCGGGCGCTATCCTGCCAGCATGCACCCAGCTCCGCCTGGACTCCGCAGACCAATGGCGAGAGGGCTGAGAGCAGAACTGCGGCACATCCAAGGTAGTAGCGGTCGCCATCCGTTTCAAAACGAACACGATCCCCTTTTCCAAGAGCCAATCCCGTCTCTTTACTCTCCGGTCGGCGTCGACCCAGTAAGAGTCGGGCATCGTCCTGCTCTGGCCTCAGCAGCAGGTCGGCGGAGGCGGCGCGGGGAAATAGATCATACGGAAAGATCACATCCGGGTTGATCAGCAGGACTTGCAGGTCATGCCGTAAGACGCTCTCCATGGCATTGCGCAGGCCGCCGGCGGTGCCCAGAATTTGCGCTTCGTGTGTGAATTGCAGTTCCAGAGCTGAAAAATCTCGCAGTTCGCGTTCGATCATTTCTCCGCGATAGTGCAGATTGATTACGGCGCGCTTGCACCCGGCGCGCTGGAGAGCGAAGAGCGCATAGTAGATTAGAGGGATTCCGCTAACGGGCAGTAAAGGCTTGGGTCTTGCCGCCGTGAGCGGTCCCATGCGCAGTCCAAAGCCTGCTGCCAGAACAAATCCGGTTTTCATGTTGCGGATCTGGCAGATGCCAGTTCACGCAGCGGCTCAAGGAAACGGCGTCGCACCTCGCGCGCGAAAAGATAAACTGAATCCGGAAATCTCCCTTCCTGGACAATCTCTTCAATTCGATCCAGCGCCGGCGCGATGCTCTCGGCGTACCGCGAATTTCCAGATACGCTCTGGTGCAGGTAGGTTCCAAGCGCCTTTAGCATTCGTTGCAGGGCTACGGCAAGATAGATCGGTTTTTGTGCGGCGGAATACTGCGCACTATCCAGGTAACGATGCAAGGCGCGGCCTCGCTCTTCCCTGTCGAGCGGCGCATAGGGGTCGTAGAGCAAACTGGCCAGATCGTAAAATGGCGATCCCTTTCGCGCATCCTGGAAATCAATCAACGTATAGTGCAATTTTCCGCCGGCGTTCCGAACCATAATATTGCGACTGTGAAAGTCGCGATGCGCAAGCGTCTGCGGGGTCAGCTTTCCGAGATAGCGACACAACTCGCGACCGAATTGCGACAATTCAAAGAGCTGGAGGTAAGGCGTCGACAGGGCATTGGCCGCAGAACGAACCGCATCAAACAAAAATTCCAGCTCGGAGTAGAGCTTCTCCAGATCGAAACTGCGATCTTCTATCTCCTCCGGGATAGGTAGTCGCTGCAATTTGGCCAGAATATCAACTGCATGATCAATTAACTTGCGTTTATTCTCGGTTTCGCCAGCTGCATGAGCGCGTTGCAGGTAGTAGTTCAAATCATACTCGCCGGCATCGGAAAGGAGCAGCGCCCCTTGCACTCGCTCCACACCATAGATATGCGGGACCGGAAGTTCTTGCTTTTCCAGATGGGTGCAGAGCGCGACAAAGCGATCCTGGTCGCGGTACGGCGTCGGGAGACCTACGCAGAGCATCAGACTGGCGGGCTCTGCTGGTGCGGCAAATCGCAAACGTACGTAGCGGCGAGCCGAGGCCTCAGCCGGCAGCTCTTGCGCCTCAAACGACTCTGGAAAGCCGCAGGCTGCGACAAAGGCTCGCAGTTCACGATTCAGGTTCATCGATCAACCGCGTAAATCCTGGACCATGGCGCCCAACCGGTCTATTCCTTTGCGCAGACTGTCTTCGTCAAGAGCATAAGAAATTCGCAATGCCGCATCATCTCCAAAGGCAATGCCTGGTACGGCGGCGACATCGTAATGATCCAGCAGGTGGTTGCAAAATACGCGCGAAAGCGATGGTCCGCCCTTCTCCCGCGCGAGGGCCTGGAAGCGAGGCAGTTTGTAGATCTCCGCGAGGTTCGGAAATACGTAGAAGGCGCCCTGAGGAACCGGCGTGCGCACGCCATCGATAGCCTGCAGCATACGGACAACCAGATCGCGGCGCTTCTGGAATGCAATACGCATTGTCTCCACGCAGTCCTGGGATTCGGTGAAGGCTGCGATGGCCGCGGCCTGTGTTATAGAGCAAGGATTGGAAGTACTCTGCCCCTGCAGCTTCTCCATGTTCTTGATGATATGCTCCGGGCCGGCCGCCGAACCAAGGCGCCATCCTGTCATAGCGTATGCCTTGCTGACGCCATTGACAACGACAGTGCGATCGCGCAGTTCCGGAGCAAGATTGAGCACGTTCACGAACTCAAAGCCTTCATACACGATATGCTCGTATATGTCGTCGCTCATGACTAGCGTCTGTGGATTGTCAATAAGCACCTGGACAATTGCCTGCAGTTGCGCCCTTGAATAGGCGGCGCCAGTGGGATTGTTGGGCGAGTTAAGAACAACGAGGCGCGTTCTGGGCGTGATCGCAGCCCGCAATTGGTCGGCATGAATCAGATAATTGCTTTCTAGCGGGGCATGCACAAATACGGGCTTCGCCTCTGCCAGCCTGGCAATGTCGGCGTAGCTCACCCAGTAAGGCGCCGGAATGACTACTTCATCGCCCGGATTCAGCGTGGCCATAAACAGGTTATAGATTACCTGCTTACCGCCGTTGGATGCCATGACTTCGGCGGGGCTGTAGTCCAGATGATTGTCTCGACGCATCTTTTCAATGATGGCTTTCTTCATAGCCGGGCTTCCGCCTTCGGCTGTGTACTTCGTCTGTCCTTGGGCAAGCGCTCGTCGGGCTGCTTCCTTGATGTGTTCGGGCGTGTCGAAGTCAGGCTCGCCGGCGCCAAAGCCGACAATATCCTTTCCGGCGGCCTTCAATTCTTTGGCGCGCGCGCTGAGGGCCAGAGTTGGCGAGGGTTCGATAACCTCGAGTCGATGGGCGGAGAATTGCATGGGACCGGACACCCCGCAAAGTAGTGGAAGCCAGAATTGGCGGGTCAGGTTGGACGGATAGTGAATTTTGGCTGAAGCATCGAATTGCATCGCTTTGCCTTTAGTAAATTTGTGACAGCGATGCACATCGCATTGTACAAACCCGAGATCCCGCCCAACACCGGTAATATTGGTCGCCTGTGCCACTGTACTGGCAGCCGTTTGCACATCATTGATCGCCCCGCCTTTTCGCTGGATGAGGCGGCTGTGCGTCGCGCTGGCCTGGACTACTGGGAGCAATTGCCGTTGATGTTGCACGCCGATTGGCAGTCATTTTTGCAGTGGAAGGAAGGGGAGGCAAAACCCGGGCGCATTGCGGCCTTTTCGCGATTCGCCAGCCAGGTATATTCTGATTTCGAATATCACGAGGCGGATATCTTGCTCTTCGGCCAGGAAAGCTCGGGGCTGCCAGCGGAAATAGTCGAAGCGCTTGGCCGGCGTCAGGATGCGAGTCTGTTACGTATTCCTGTTTCTGCCAATTGTCGTTCGTTGAACCTCGCCAACGCCGCGTCGCTGGCGCTTTACGAAGCTCTTCGCCAGCAGAACTTTCAAGGCCTGGACCTCAGCCTGCAAGATCGCACCTGAGCGACGCAAATCCGCTAGCCAGTCAAATCGGTGACGACGCGATTGCGGCCGGATGCCTTGGCTCGATAGAGCAAGCGATCGGCGCGTTCCAATCCTTCGCGCAGCGACGCTCCGGCATTGGTTGCTACGCCGAAGGACACCGTAAACGCCAGGGTCCCGCTATCGGTATCAATGGCGCTCCCGGCAATCTCTCGGCGGAGGGATTCGAAGAAACGAGCCGCGCTTTCCGGCAGCGTATCCGGAAGCAGGATGACAAACTCTTCGCCGCCAATTCGGGCGACCACGTCCTTGCCTTTTGTATTCGCACTGAGAATGCGGCCGAGATGCTTCAAGGCGCGGTCGCCCACAAGATGGCCAAAGCGATCGTTGATAGATTTAAAGTGATCGATGTCGGCCATAGCAAGCGCAAACGGCATGCCGCGACTGAGGCAGTCCGCGTAGACGGCAGTCGCGCGCTCATTCAGATAATGTCGATTGCCCAGCCCGGTAAGGAAGTCCTGCTCCGCTTCGGAGCGCAATTGTTCAAGCAAATCAAGCGTATCGAGGTGCAGATTGATTCGACAGAGCAGCTCTTCCGGCGTAAACGGCCGCGCCAGTACGTCATTGGCGCCGGAGCGTAGAAAACGGGCGCTGGCTCGCTTCAATTCAAAATCAGTGAGGGCAATGATAGCCAGCGAATCGCGCTTCCTGCGCCGCCGAATTCGCGTCGTCAGGTCAAGGCCGCGATCGCCGCCAATGCCATAGTCAATGAGCGCCAAACGTAGATCTGGTCGCGATTCAATATACTGAAGCGCTTCCTCTGGCGATTCACACTGCAAAACCTTCAGCTTTTGATCGCGCAAAATATCGGCGATTGCCTCGCGATTGCTCTGCAGCGGATCGGCAACCAGCGCTGCAACCTGTGGATTGTAGCGCAATCGTCGCACGACATTCAGCGCATAGCTGATATCCGCGGACGACTCCTTGAGGACGTAATCGGCAACACGGCGCTCCCAGATCCGGCTGCGAATTTCCTCGCTCCACTCCCCGGTGAGAACGACAATCGGAATATCCTTGCTTCGCAATAGATCGACGGCGGCGCCCGGCGGAGCATCAGGGAGATTCAGGTCGCAGATGGCGGCGAAATAGCGATGCTCCGACGTCGCCAGCATCGTTTGCAGGGCGGCCACGGAAGGAGCAATTTGCGCCTGCAGTCCGAGCTGCCGTTCGCAACGCTCGGCCAGCAGGGCGGCAATTGATTCGCTATCCTCAACAATGAGGATGTGGTCCAAATGCGGTCTCCCGCGAGACAGGCCTCAGCCCTTGAGGAACTTCATCATCGAGCGCAGCCTGCCGCCGACCTCTTCGATCTGATGTTGTTTCCCGTTCTCTCGCATCCGGGTAAAGTTTGGGTACCCTTGTTTGGCTTCGTCCAGCCATTCCCGGGCAAATTTCATGCCTTTATCCTTTTGAATTTCGGCCAGCACCTGCTTCATGTTCTCTTTAACATGAGCGTCAACGACGCGCGGACCCCGGGTGTAATCCCCGTATTCAGCGGTATCGGAGATGGAAAAGCGCATCCGCGCCATGCCGCCTTCATAGAGGAGGTCAGTAATCAGCTTCACCTCGTGCAAACACTCGAAGTAGGCGATGTCTGGATCATAGCCGGCTTCGACCAATGTTTCAAAACCGCTGCGGATCAGAGAAGTCAGTCCGCCGCAGAGCACAGCCTGCTCTCCAAAAAGGTCGGTTTCCGTTTCATCGCGAAAGGTCGTTTCCAGAATTCCTGCGCGGCCGCCGCCAACTCCTGCTGCGTGAGCCAGGGCTCGCTGGCGCGCCTTGCCCGTGGCGTCCTGATGTACGGCAATCAGACATGGTACGCCGCCGCCTTCACGGTAGACTCGACGAACCAGATGGCCCGGACCTTTGGGTGCGACCATGTACACATCGACATTGGACGGCGGCTTGATTATTTCATAGTGAATGTTGAAGCCATGGGAAAATACCAGCGCCTTGCCCTCGCTCAGATGCGGCGCAATCGAATCCTGGTAGATTTGACCTTGTACCTGGTCAGGGGCCAGTAGTTGAATTATGTCTGCTTTGGCGGAGGCGGCTGCCGGTTCGAGAACTTCGAAGCCGTCTTCTTTCGCTTTGGCCAGAGATTTGGAATCAGATTTGAGACCGATGATGACCTTGTAGCCGTGGTCGCGCATATTCTGCGCCTGGGCATGGCCCTGGCTGCCGTAGCCAAGCACCGCTATGGTTTTTCCGTTCAGTAGAGAAAGGTCGCAGTCGCTATCGTAGAGAACTTTTGCCATGATCGGTCACACGCCGGCGCCAGCCTCCGGCGCCAACCAAAAGCCTGCTGCCAACGCGCCCGCTGCGGCGTCGATCAGACCTGTGGCTTGAGCGTTAGTATGCGGCAATCAAGATCGTTTCGATCTCATTGCGGTCGAGTTCGCGCGGCGTGTTCTTGATCAGCGGCATGGTATAGGCCAGCTCCGCAATATCCGGCAGGTCGGCCTTCTCGATGTCGAATTCGGAGAGCCGCTGGGGCACCTTCAATTCCAGGTAAATCTTACGTACGCCTTCGACGGCCTTAATCGCCGCCTCAATTACGGTGATGTCGCGGATGTCCTCATCGAGCGCGCGAGCGATCTGCACGTACTTGCCCGCGGAGGTCGTCAAATTGTACTCCATTATGTGCGGGAGCAAGATCGCCATTGCCATTTGAAAGTCGAGTCCGGTCAGACTGGCCGCGGCGCCCGCAATGCTGTAGCAGAGTCCAAGCATACTGTTCGAATGCGCCATGCCAGCCAGAGCGCTGGCCATACAAACGTTTGCACGCGCCGAGGCGTTGCCCGGTTCATTCATTAACGGAACCAGATTGCGGGTGATCAACTCGATGGAACGCAACGCAATGGAATTTGTAAATTCGTTGGAGCGCTTGGAGAGAATTGCTTCGATGGCGGAACTCAGCACAGCAATGCCGCCCCTGGCCATTTCGTTTGGCGGCAAAGCAGTAGAAATATTCGGATCAATAAAGGTCAGTGCGGGGAAGAGTCGGTAGTCGTAGGCATGGACAGCACGCCGGTTGCCTGCATTGTAGATCATGAAGGACGGGGAAGTTTCCTCGCCCATCGATGGCCCTACCGGCGCAGTTACGACCGGCCGGGGCGGCTTGCGCAAGGGCAGCATCGATTGCTCCAGATCGGCGGCAAATATCTCGTTACTTGCCAGCGTCGCTATGGCGCGCGCCGCGTAGAAGGTCTTTCGCGAGCCATATGCCAGGATTACATCTGCCTTACATTGCTTGGCAAAATAGGCGGCTGTGTCGAGCTCCTCCGGTCCTGGCGAATCCAGGATATCATCATAGATGATCGCCCCGGTCGTGTGCTTCTCCAGGCTCGTCTTGATTACGGCCAGCTCGTCGGGATTGGCCAGCTCCGAACGGATGGCCAGCACCAGCACTCGCGAACCGATGTCGCGAATCAGATTGCCAAGCTTGTGGGTAGCGTCGCGCTCGAAAAAGACGCGCGCCGGAAACTGATAGTGGACCCATTCAAACATGCTCAGGATGCCGGCCAGCTTTGCGGCCCGCCTGAATTTCAATATCGGCAACTCGGCCCAAGTTCCGGCGTCCTTGACAGCAGCCCGGCCTCGGCCATAAGGCGCTATGCGACCCGGCAAGAAGCCTGTGAAGCGGCAAGCAGACGGGTCTGGAAGGCGCGGTCCGACCGGCCGGCCTCGGCAAAAGGCAGCTGCGTCGCAAATCGATGAGCAACAGCTAAGCGCCGAGCTGCAGCGAGCCGGGATCGAGCTGCCTGAAACGGCCGGCGGGCGGCTCTGGAAATTTCACCAGATGCTGCGAGCCAGTAATCCGGAGCTCAATCTGACCCGGATTCATAATTTCGAGAATATCGTTCGCAAACACTATGTAGATTCGTTGATTGTAATCCAGCTGATACACGAAGCCGGCCTGGCCTGGCCGTCGTTGATGCTGGACCTTGGCACCGGGCCGGGTTTTCCAGGAATCCCGCTGGCCATTGCCTTGCCGGACCATCGTTTCATTCTGGCCGATGGTCGGAAGCAACGGACCGATTTCGTTGAGCGCGTGGTGGAATCCTTACAACTACAGAATGTCATTGTTCACACCGGACGGATTTCGGAACGCAGCGAGCTGCGAACAAAGGCTTTGATTACGCGCGCCGTGGAAAGCGTTGAGCGCACGCTGTTGCGCGCCGCGAGCATTCTGGAGGATGGCGGATTGGCCATCTTTATGAAGGGTCCGGCGGGGGAGGAGGAGGCGGCGAATCTGGGAGCCAGGTTTCCTTTTCGCCAGCTGCTGCAAAGACGCTATACGCTTCCGAATTCCGAAGATCGACGCGTGCTTCTGGTGTACGAGAAACTGCCAAGCAGGGAGGAAGACAGATTGGGGAGTCCATTGCTGATTCACTCTCGCGACAATGCCCGCTTCAAGCGTTACATCTCATTGTGGTCCGGGCGCTACGTCAAACAGGAGCGACTGAGCCTGCTCTGCGGCGAACGTTTCATTGCCGAGATAGTGCGGCATCAATCCGATCGAGTCGTCGCTTTTCTGCTGCGCGAACACGATACTGCGGCCCTGCAGCAGGCTAGCGCCTGGCAAGAGAGCTGTAGCAATGGGCCCGCTCTCGAGGTCTTCAGTCGCGAATTGTTCGATGAACTGAATCAAATCGGGGCGCCCGGCATGCTGGCGCTTGTGAAGGCGCCGGCTTTGCCAGCAGTCCCGCAGGAGTCGCCGGACGGCTGCACGCTATTCTTACCGCTTGGCGATCCCGAAAATCTTGGCGCTGCACTGCGCAGCGCCGGAGCCCTGGGCGCCAGTCGTATTGTGCTCCTGCAAGAGGCGGCCAATCCATATCATCCGCGCAGCCTGCGTTCCTCAGCTGGCCTGGCGCTACAGCTTACAATGTACGCCGGCCCTCCTTTGCGGGGCCTGCCGGATTGGTGTCGCAATGCAAAGCTGCCCCTTTATGCCCTCGATGCCACAGGCGAAGACTTGCGGCAGGTCAATGCGCCAAAATCATTCGGCCTGGTGGTTGGAAACGAGGGGCAGGGACTTCCTGTCGGTTTCCAGGCCGAAAAGCTGCGCATTCAGATGAGTCCGAGCGTCGAATCGCTCAATGCCGCCGCCGCCGTAGCCGTGGCGCTGTATTCGTTATGCGCATCGGCGAGTGCCCGTGCTTGAGGCTCGCTGCGTATTGAACCGCTGTGTACTGGCGCCGTCAATGGCGCAGAATAAATTCTTCGCCGCCGCCCGGATCGCTCAAGCGAACGAACAGTCGGCGACGAGCATCGATCCCCAGCAAGGTTTGATAGACGTCGGTTAGCACTGCTCTGCCGCTGTAGTAGCCATGGCCGAGGCCGCCGAGGCCCAGCGCTGGCGAGTCCACCTCGTTTACGTTGATGACGTCGATGCCCTCGATCCGTTTACACAGTCCAATGCGATAGTTGCCATTGGTTTGTCGCGAAGCGATCAAAGCGTTATCGCCCGGCGAGCAATACAATGTGATTCGACGTGCGCTTTGCCGGAGCGGAATGGATTGCAATGCAAACTCATCAGCAGCATAGTCGGGAGCATTGAAGATCGCTTCACGGAGAAACGAATCGCCAATCCTTTGTCTGGCTTCAAGCAGGCCAGGAATTACGACCTGATGTCCCATGGAATGCACCAGCAGGTGAATGCGCTTGTTGCTGCGATGGATCAGCTCAATAAACTCGCTGAAGCGATGAACGGACTGCGCCGCCGCTTGACGATTTTGTGCGTAGGTTTGATTGATCAACAGATCGGACAGAGGAGCGTCGCTGGCGCCCGCCGGCCAGGAAAAGACGGCAACCGCCCCTTGAAATTTGAGATCATAAGCAATTTGCGCGGCTCGCAGGACGGCTTCCTCAAAGCGGACGTTAAAGCCATGAACAAAGACCAGTACTTCTTCGCCTGGTTCAGCGGCCAGCGCCGCCGCAAGTTGGGTCCCATCCGCTGCGCTGTAGCGGCCAATCTTGAAGAAGGAGTCGTTGCTGGCGTTGCGCGAGTCCGCCTGCGGCAGCTCACCCACCGCGCGACGTTTGGGACTGTTGACTTCGCAGAGGCCCAATTGCAAAGACTCGCCGGTTTCGGTAGTGAAGGATCGGTTCAGGCAATCGGGGCGACCATGGACTGCTCGGTTTGTGCCAAAGAAGACTCGTTGCTGTTCGGTCGAGGCAAAATCGCGAATGATTCGATCATTCAATAATCGCCCGGCATCTGGACTGAATAACTGACAGGCCCCCAGCGCGTGGAGGAGAAGGAATGCCTGGATCCGATGCTTCATCGGTCCACTGAAGCAGCGAATTATGTCCCGACAACCTCAATTGCGCCGCTTTTTTTCGGCTGTTGCTCACTGAGCCTGTCCAGAATTTCGATAATAGACGCAGAGGTTTGTACTCATGCATTTTCTCGCTTTGAGAAGCCCTGTCCAACGCGCCGCATTGTTCGTGATTTTGCTGGTCGCCGGACTTGGAACCGGCGCGGCGCTCCTGTCGCAAAATATTCAGTCCGGCCAGCCCGCCCCGACCTCTGCACCAGACAGCGGCGCGGGGCAGCAAGCCGGCGTCGTCTTGCTGGAACAGTTCAATCCGCTGGCTGTCACCAGTCCGAATTTTGTTGTGACCGGCGTGAACTTTGATCGGCGCTTTGCCGGAAACGGTTGGGGCGAGTTTCTTGACGTCGTTTTCGATTTGCGCAGCAATATTGCTCAAGATCTCGACCTATTTGTCTTTGTGGCCGCATTCTATGAGACGGATGCCGTCGATATGCGCCAGCGTCAGTGGATTCCCTACCCATCGTGGCGGCCCCGCGACTTTGACCGCGAGACCTTTCTGGTTCGCCATATCGCAATTTCGCCAGCTGATATACCTGATGACAAGATCTGGACGGATCAGGATCCGGAATTTCAGCGCCAGCAATTGATTCTCAACAGAATGCGCAATTCAGTCGCGGGAGTAATTCCAATTGAGGACTTTCATCCCCCGTTTTGGAAGTACGAACACTATATGATGCAGCATCCAACGGAGGGATTGCGAATTACCTTGAGCGGCGAAAATAGTCCGCCTACGGATCGCAGTATCTTAACCAACTACATTCCCCCTACTCAGGAGGAACGGGCCAATCGCGTTCATAAGACGCTGATTCAGCACAAGTATACCGTGGAGTTTTCGCGACGCTCTGCGATTTTCAGGTCGCATCATTTTTCGCGTTTTCGTCCCAACTATGCCTTTTTCAATCGCGCTGCCATCTTGGTTTTTGATGCAAAAAAGGCGGAGCAAGCCGGACAGCAGGGCGGGAGCGCTGCCGGCGAGTCAGCGTTGCTCTATAAGCGGGTATTTGGCTTCCACCAGCCATTGCGGAACAATTAACCGGCGAAGCGCCTGGATTGACGGTCTGCACTCGGTCCGATAGCAGACAGCGGCGCAAGAGGCGGGATGCTGGCCAGCTTACGCTGCAGCCGGGCAATCGCTTCGCCCAGCGGCAGTTCCGGATCGGTTGCCATTGCTTCCTCCGATAGGCGGCGGCGCGGTCTTGTCTGCGCCTCGTACTGGGCTTCTTGAAGATCAAGCTCCGCATGGATCGATTGAACCAGCGCCTGAGCAAAGGCCAGGGTTTGCTCTCTGCCGCGAATCCGCGCCATCACTTCCAGTCGACCATCGCCTGTGATCCGGAGGAATCCCGCCCAAGGACCGGATAGCTGTCGCCAGCAACGGCCGGGAGGTCGTGGCGCCGCGCTGCCATCGATCTGAGATTGCTTCATTGGACGATCCTAGCAGGCCATTGTGACATAATTGTCAACAGGCGGGCGGCCGGGAAATTCGGTTGCTCTTCGGGATTCCGGTCAATTCCTGGAATTGTGCCCGCCATCCCGCTCTTACGCTCCGGCCGCGAATTGGAACGAATTCTGGCTGGCGAACGGGTGGTCCTTGAGTATCCGCCCGTGGCGGACAAGCAGATTCAGTTTATTGCTGGGTTTGTATTTCGACTGCTCGCCCACTTCAACGTCGGTTTTCTCAGCGAGCTAACGCTGGTATGTTTGAGGGAAATTTTTGCAAACTGCTCCAAGGCAAACGCCAAGCGCATCTACTTTGATGAAAAGGGGCTAAAGCTTGGCGACGCAGTCGAATACCAGAGAGGAATGCGCCACTTTTCTGCGGATGTCCTATCGGAATGGGACAGCTACCAGCATCGCCGGCTGCAGTCGAACTACTACATTCGATTTTCGGTTGTGGCAAATGCGAGCGAGATCCTGTTCCAGGTGGAGAACAACGTGCAGATTCTCCCGGTTGAGTGGGATCGAATCAAGTCGCGCATCCAAAGCTATCTGAAGTATCGGGACATCAATAAGGCTTTTTCCGAGCTCCGCGACGAATCGGAGGGCGCAGGCCTTGGGATCTTCCTGATTCTGTCCTTGCTGGAAAACGCAGGCATACAAGCCGAGAACTATCGCCTGCAATCCAAGGACGGCGTTACCATCAATGAACTTCGCATTCCGTTGCCATTACGCAGCAAGGGTTTCGAGCAAGATTTCTACAATCGAATCGAGAAGGAGATCGAGTCGCTCCCAGCCTATCCGGAACATGTGAGCCGCATCATGCAGCTTTGTGATTCAGATGGGGCTTCCATGCAGGTAATTGCCGGCGAGATATCCAGGGATCCGTCGCTCACCGCTGAAGTGCTTCGACTGGTGCATTCCGCAGGCTATATTCGCTACAACCGCAACCCCGGTATCGCAGAGGCGGTCAAGGTTCTGGGAATCAACGTCATTCGCAATATCCTGCTTGTGACCGGGGCGCGCAACGTACTGGAACGACAATACCGCATCAAGGATCTGGAGCAAATTTGGGAGGAATCCAATCGCATTTCCTGGATTGCAAGACGGGTCAGTCGCGGCAAACAGCAGGCTCAAGATATGGCCGCTGTGGCCGGTCTGCTCAGCCAGCTGGGGCGGATCGTACTGGTTGCGCTGCGCCCGGAAGTATGGAAAACGATTACTCGAGCTGTGAACTCGGGACGGATTCGAAATCCAAGCGTTCTGGAGGAAAGTTTGCTTGGCATCAGTCATGCGGAAATCGGCGCCTTTATGGGCGAGAAATGGCAATTTCCGGAACAAATTGTTTCCTGTATCCGCTATCAGTTTCGGCCGCTTGCCGCGCCGCAGGAGGAGGTCGAATGGGTTTGGCCAGTGTACGCCGGCGTCGCCTTGAATGCGGCTATCCTCGGGCAGGCGGACTATTACTCGCTGGAAGCTGAAGCTCTGGATCTATTGAATATCTCCAACGAAGAGCAGTTTAAGAAGCTTACTGCGGATCTGGAACAGGGATTTCGGAGTAAGTCCTAATGTCCGGGGCTCTGCTTGAGCTGCACGACTTGAGCTTCCAGCGGGGCGAGACGGCGATCCTGAGTAAGATCAATTGGTCGTTGCACAGCGGCGAGCACTGGACGTTTCTGGGACCCAATGGCGCCGGCAAGTCGACGATGGCCGCGCTGATTCTGGGCTACGAATGGCCTACTTCCGGGCTTGTTGAACGTCGTGGTCGGTCGCCAGAGTCGGCGCCCGTACATATTCAAAGACAAGGGATCGGCTGGTTTCAACCGTCGCAGATGGATCGCCATGCGATCTACCACCCCGACGCGACTGTCCTTGAGATCATTCTGACCGGCGCTGATGCTACGCTTGCTCCCTACCGCGACTACAGCGCCGAGGAGCAAGCAAGGGCCAGCGAGCTTTTTCGCAGCGCTTTTGGCCAAAACAGACTCTTCGATGGCCAGCGCCTGTTTGCACTGCTATCGACCGGAGAGCGTCGCAAGACGCTGCTGTTGCGAGCCTTGATGGCCGTTCCCTGGTTGCTGCTGCTGGACGAACCCTATGAGTCGCTCGATTTGCCATCGCGCTACGAATTGGAAATGCTTCTGTCGCGCCACGCTGCAGACAGATTCCAGGTCATCAATATCGTCCATCGCGTGGACGAAATCCCAGCCTTTTGCACGCATGTATTGATGCTCAAGGCCGGCCGGGTTTATGCTCAAGGCCCGATTGACCAGGTCCTGAACTCGGAAACATTGAGCGAGCTCTACGGATTGCCCTTGCAGCTGCATCGAAATGGCCGGCGCTTTGCTACGACCTGGCGCGAATCGTCATGAATTCTGCAGCCTCCAGGGATCTGGCCGATGAGCAGCGGCAATTGCTGGGCTTGAATTGCAGCGAGTCTGTCGAGGATCGCGGCGAACACAGCTCAGATCTTCACATCGCGCAAGACGCCAGTGGGCGGTGGCTGGCGACTGCGGGCGGACGGCGACTGCACAGCGCTCACGATCCGCAACAGGAAGCGCGCCGGCAACTAGATCGAGCGCTGCAGGGGCGGACAGACGGCCTGCTGGTCGTATTTGGCGGCGGATTGGGCTACATTCTGGAGCAAGCAGCGGAAATGTCGTCGCTGAGTGTAATTTGGTTCGAGCCAATCTCAGAACTTCGCGATCATGTTCTTTCGGTGCTTGATCTGCGTCAGGCAATTGCCAGCAAACGCTTGCAGTGTTTGCAGCGCTGGCCAGACGACGCGGGGCTCGGTAGTTTGTTCGAGTCCACTCCGAGTTCGCGCATCTGCTACCTCATCAACCGAAATCTGGCGCAAGCTGATAGTCGATACCAGCGAGCGCTTCAGCATCTGGAAAGATATTTGAATCGACGCGACGTAAATCAGGCCACGCTTGCACGGTTTGACAGGTTGTGGATGCGAAACCTTTGTGCAAACCTACCTATTCTCGCCTACGCCCGTCCGGTCGGTCGACTGTATGGCAAATTCGAAGGCGTCTGTTGCATCGTGGCCGGCGCAGGACCGAGCCTGCGCGATGATGCTGCCCGAGTTCTTAGTATTCCTGGCGCTAGAGATCGTTCAGTCCTGATAGCCGCAGACACAGCTCTACAGCCGCTCTTGAACGCCGGGCTTCAGCCTGACTTTGTCGTCTGCGTTGATCCGCAACCAATCAACCGATTCTACCTGGAACGCATTCCGGATGAGGTACATTTCATTGTCGATCCCTCCTGCGCGGCGGCCGCACTGCGCCGTTTGCCTGCAGATCGACTTTGGTTTTTTGAGACGCCATTTGCACTTGCTCGGCGGTTTTCCGGATATTGCCGGGAAACAGTGGGCGAAGTTGCCTTTGGAGGTTCCGTTTCTACGAATGCCTACGATCTGGCCGTACGGCTGGGTGCAAATCGAGTTGTACTGATCGGTCAGGATTTTGCTTTCAGCGGCGGCCTGGCTCACTCGCGGGGGTCGACTCTCGAAGAGCGGCTACGATACACGGAGCATCGACTTGCGAGGCGCGAGTTACACAATTTCCGCCAGCTCTATGCACTGCCCGTTCGCTGGTTGCCAGGATCGGCAGGGAACGGCCTGCACAGCAACGACAAGTTGCTAATCTTCTATCATTGGTTTCAGCGACGTATCGCCGTCGATATTGCCGCTGGCATTCGCGTTAGCAACCTGACCTCGCACGGCGCGAAGCTGGAAGGAGTTCCCGGCTCGACGATTGAACTGGAAGGCGGGCGGGAGGTCGACCGAACTTTCTTAGGGGAGAGGTTCGTTCCGCTTCAACTGGATCGGGAAGGGTGGATTGCTGATCTTAAGAATGTTTCGACTGAGCTGGATCGATTGCGTGGGATTGCGATGCAGGCAAAAGCGTTGGCCGAATTCGAATCGCGGCGGTCTACTGCAATTGGCTTGAATCAGTTGGAGCAGTATGATAGTGAACTCCGTTCGCACAAAGCGGGCATGGAGCTTGCGAGCGGGGTAATGCAGCGCGCAATCTTTCAAGCTGGCGTTGGCCAGCAAGGCAGGGAGGAGGCGGAAGTATTGGCGCGATCCGGCGAATTCTATCGTTCGCTGGAAGCCAGCGCTGCCTTTGCTCGCCGTTACTTATCTCTGTGCTTGAAGCTTTGTTCAGCCACTCCTGATTTCATGGCGCCTGACAGATAGCCAGGCCAGACGCGTCATTGCGAGCAATGTAGATCCGATTCTGGTATCGGAGAATACCCGAAGCGCGTCGCGTGTATTCCGGATCGCCGAAGGCGGTCGACAACGGGACGCCGTCGCCGTCCAGATAGTAACCGAGGCCGTTGGCGTTTGTTCGAATCAGTTGGCCGGGTTCGCTGCTGCGCAAGGCAATTGCAGCTGCCTGGCCGGGCAGAGTTGCAACAGAAATAGGCGGCGCCGGAAGATACTGCAGATCAAGGCTCTCCACATCGCCGGCTTCGGAAAGTACATATAGTTTCCTGCCGTTGAGCGTCATCGAAATGGGCGCTGAGATATTCAGCGGTATGCTCCGTACCGTCGCCCCATAAAAGAGAAGCAGAGGAGAGCCGCCGAAGATCGATCGGTCGCGTTGCAAGACAATAAATTGGTCTTTGGCAATTGCAATGATCTCGCGAGGGCGATCTAGCATACGTGATCGAATGCGATCAATAAATTGCAGGCGATTGCCCTGTATTCGATACAGTTCTACTGCAAAAAGATCAGATAGCGCCTGATTCAGGACGTAGAGCCAGCCGTCGCGCGCTCGCAGCTCAATGATTGCAATGCCTGCGGGATGGAACGGCCAATCGTCGCGATTTTCGATCTGCAATGGCTCGGTATCGGGAGATTCGGTGTTAAGCGGGACGCTGAGCAGCATTCCACGATGCAACAGCTGTCCGCCGGGGTCGCGATCGAGCGTATTTTGAACGCTGAGTAGCAGTCTGGGAAGGCCGCCGCTGCTACGATCAATGATCAGATCCTGGAGGTGTGAAATCCCCGGCACATAGTGACAACGCTGAAGATTAGCTACCGGTAGCTGACTGCAGTCCAGAAAAAATGCGAGAAGGCCGACGCAAAAAAGATAGAAGGCGCAGAGCCGCGGCCGCGCCTGACGGAAGCCGAAAGCCTTCATTCGCCGCGGTAGATTTCATCGCGCTGCGAGCCTCTGGCTGGAGAAGTCTCTTTCTCGGCGAGGCGTCGCGTCAGTCGACGTTGATCGATGAAAATCCAGCCTTGAAAGGCGACAATCAGCGCGAACATGCAGGCAAAAGCGAGAGCCAGTCGATCCACACGTTTTTGAGCAATCTCCGTCGCCCGCATTGACTCGAGGTGCTCCATTGCGAGGTAAAATCGATCAAGGTCTGGATTACTGCGGCGGACATGCAGACGCAATGCTGAGATCAGATCGTTGATTTCTTCGGGAGTCAATCGTCCGACTTGCTCGCGGGCTTGTTCGTCAGGCAAGTTCAAGAAGCTTTCCGCATCGAGAGGAGCGGCAGATAGAACTCCGGGCGCGCCTGCGCAAAGCAGCAAAAGACCGGCAATGATCGTCGTCCGGTTTGTTAGCGTTCTGAGTATGGTCATGAGTTTGTGTTTTCCAGTTCGTTCAACCATCGTGTGGCGCGCGCAATTCGTTCGTGACGGACGGCGGCGCGGAGCAGCGCCAGGAAGACGAAATGGTAGGCGCCTACTGCAAGCCAGAAAGTCTGAGCAATTTTCCTGGACATGGTTCCGATCACAGGCGTCGGATGCAGGTCCGGAGTTACAACCCGTATGGCGAACCAGGTGAGTAGGGCGGCGAGCGCTGCAAGGATGGATGCAGCCGCGCCATAGGTTGCTGTTCGCGCCGGATTTTCGCTGAGTCCGCGGGCCATGAAATAGCCGCCGAGCGTCAGAACCAGAATAGCAAAGGACATCAAACGCGGATCCTGAAAGGACCAGAAGGTTCCCCATTCGACAGAGCCCCAGATTCCGCCGGTCAAAACAACGGCCAGAGAGAAAACAAATGCAATGCGTGCACAGGCCAGAGACCAGATATCGTAACGCTCCAATCTCGTGAGCAGATACAGTATGCCGGCAAGCGCCGAAAGGCACGGTGCATAAAGCGCCACCCACGCCACAGGAACATGTACAAAAAGGATGCGACTGGCCTGTCCCTGGCTGGCAAGCGTTGGCGGATAAGTGAGGCTGACGAAGCTGATGACGGCGGCCCCCGCTGCCAGCGCGACCAGCGCCCAATCGAGAGCGGCGGCGCCTTTGCGACGCCAGATTGGGCGAGCTGATGTGTTGCGCTGGTGAATGTCGACTTTCATTCCTCTGAACCAAGGGCCGTGAAAAGCAGAATGCCAAGGGCAGCATACAGGGCGCCTGAGGCCAGTAAAGCAATGATTGTTTGCGGCGCCGGCCACTGACCGCCGCTGCTTTGTTTCAAGGCGCTGGCGCTGAGCAAGAAGATTGGAATAGCGGCCGGCAGAGTCAGGGCGGGCGTAACAAGTTCACGGGCCGAGGAACCGCGACCAATGTAGACTCCAAGTGTCGCCAGCGGCGCGAGGGCCAGACTGCAGGTGCAAAATATGACAGTGTTTTGCGTCGCGACGGATGGAATTCCAACCAGCAACCAGCCATAAAGCGGTTCAAGCAGCAGAGCCAGTACACTGAGCTGCAGCCAGGCGAGGACGCATTTCGCAAGAAAGAAAGCGGCAGCGTCGGCAGGGGCCATGAGTTGAATCTGCAGGGCGCCGGCTTCGGTTTCGGCGTGAATGCGGCGGCTGGCTGCCAATGTCGCTGAAACATAGAGTGCGGCCAGCATCAACGCAGCGCGATTAGCAGCATCGGCAACGCTGGCGTCGTTCAGAGAAGCCCGAAACAGAAAGGCCAGACTTGCCGTAAACAATAGGGGGCCGAACAGACCGCCCGGGCGTCGGCTTTCGACGCTGATTTCAAGCTGCAATGAGCGCCAGAAGGTCCTCCAGAATCCGGGTGCTGCAACCACGGGGTCAAAAATGGCAAGGCGTGAGAATCGGCAACGTCCTTTCGCTACTCAGTGCGATTGACTTTCCAGGCGGAGAGCCAATTCCGTGTTCATGGATCCTGCGAATCTTGCATCGCGCTGGCGTCAGCTGCAAATCATACATGTCGCGCTCTGTGTTGCCCTGGCAGGAGCGGCTCTCCTGCACTATTATTTACGCTCCGGAGACGCTGGAGCTGCGCAAGGATTGGAAGTCGCGGGGCGCTTTGGCGGGCCGGGCGCTGTGCTATTCGCATTGATCGTTGCCTGGACTTTGCCTCAACTTGTATTGCGCCGGCGCGAAGCCTTTGCCGGCGCTGTAGATACGGGGGCCAACTTAGGCCAGATATTGCCGCAGTATCAGTCCGCCAAAATCATTCAATGGGCGGCTGTGGAAGGCGCCGGAATGCTGTCTTCCGCGCTTTATTTTTTGAGCGGCGAGGTATCCAGCCTCGCTGCGGTTGCCATTGCCCTTGGCGCGCTGGCCTTGCGGCGGCCCACTGTTTCCGAGTTCGCAAAAATGTTTGGAATTGCAGAGCAAATGGTAGAGAGGGCTTTCCAGAGCTAGGAGCATCTCTATCCGCCAAACTGGGACTCAATCAGTAGTAGGTCGGCGCCGCTCTCGGTATTCAAAGTAAGTTCGCTATATCCGGATAGAGCCAGGGCGTCGCGGCGACCAAGCCGTTCCTGCTCCAGCATCAAGTCGCCTTCCAGACACATCAGGTAAGCATGTGATGCATTTCGATTCAAAGTAGCAGCAAGTTGGCAGCCGGAGCTGATTCGGCTGAGCGACACCCAGGCATTCTGGTTGATCCACAAAGAATCTTCGCGGTCCGGGGCAACAAGACAGCGCCATTGATTGTCGATATCCGCTGGCTGAAAAGCTAGCTGTTGGTAGCGCGGATCGATGTCGCGAATTCGGGGCAGAATCCAGATCTGCAAGAAGTTGAGATCTTCCGTTGCAGAATGATTGAATTCAGAGTGAAGAATGCCGGCGCCAGCGGACATGATTTG